>PUKW01000044.1 GCA_003550665.1 Paracoccaceae bacterium
AGGCGATGATCTGGTCGGCGCGCGGCGTCTCGCCCGGCATCACGAGTTCGTCGCCGGTGGGCGCGAGCGCGATGACGGGACGCCGCCGCACCGGCACCCGCGCGACGTTCATCGCCGCCAGGAGCGCGAGCAGGCTCGGCGTGAGCGACTGCGGCGGGGTGATTTCCGCGCCGGCGGCGAAATCGCCGCCCGCCGCGCGCACATGCGTCGCCGCGCCGATATCGCCCAGCGTGATCGTCTCGCCCGCGCGGGTGACGTCCTCCTGGATGATGACGCGGTCGGTGCCCTCGGGCAGCGGCGCCCCGGTGAAGATCCGCACCGCCTCGCCGGGGCCCACGCGGCCGGCGAAGCCGTGCCCGGCCCCCGCCTCGCCGATGACGCGCAGCGTCGCGCCGGGCCGCGCCGCGGCCCCGTCCAAGGCATAGCCATCCATCGCCGAGGCGTCGAAGGGCGGTTGATCGCGCCCGGCCGTCACCGGATGGGCGAGCACGCGCCCCGCCGCCTGCGCCAGCCCGACCTCCTCGATCCCGACCGGCGCGGCGAGGGCAAGCACCTGCGCAAGCGCCTCCTCGACGGAGATCATCGCGGCGCCTCGAAACGGCCGGACTTGCCGCCCTCCTTCATCACGAGCCGCGTATCGGTGATGACCATGCCCTTCTCGACGGCCTTGAGCATGTCATAGACCGTCAGTGCGGCGACGGAGACGGCGGTGAGCGCCTCCATCTCCACGCCGGTGCGCCCGGTGGTGCGCACCTCGGCCTCGATGCGCACGCCGGGCAGCTCGGGATCGGCCCACAGCTCCAGCGCGACCTTGCTTACCGGCAGCGGGTGACACAGCGGCACGAGATCGGCGGTGCGCTTGGCGCCCATGATCCCGGCAAGCCGCGCCACGGCGAGCACGTCGCCCTTCTTCGCCGTGCCCTCGGTGACATGAACGAGCGTCTCGGGCGCCATGCGTACCGCGCCCTCGGCAATGGCGGTGCGTGCGGTCTCGTCCTTGGCCGAGACATCGACCATATGCGCGTCGCCCTTGGCATCGAAATGCGTCAGCCCCGCCATCAGCCGCCCCCGGCCACGAGCGGCCTGTTGAGCAGCGCGCGCGTCGCCGCGGCCACGTCGTCGGCGCGCATCAGGCTCTCACCCACGAGAAAGCGGCGCACCCCGTGGCGCGCCATGTCGGCGAGATCCTCGGGCGTGTGAAGCCCGCTTTCGGCGATGATCGCGCGGTCAGCGGGGACGCGCCGGGCGAGCTGGCGCGTGGTGTCGAGCGAGACTTCGAAGGTGTTGAGATCGCGGTTGTTGATTCCGATGAGCGGCGAGTCGAGCCGGGTCGCGCGGTCGAGCTCGGCGGCGTCATGCACCTCGATGAGCGCGTCCATCCCCCAGCGCCGGGCCGCGTCCTCGAGCTCGGCGGCCTGGGCATCCGACACGCTCGCCATGATGATCAGGATGCAGTCCGCTCCGAGCGCGCGCGCCTCGGCGACCTGGTAGGGGTCGTAGAGGAAATCCTTGCGCAGCACCGGCAGCGCACAGGCCGCGCGTGCGGCCCGAAGATGCGCCGGCGCGCCCTGAAAGGACGGCGTATCGGTGAGCACCGACAGGCAGGCCGCGCCCCCGGCCGCATAGGCCCGCGCCAGCGTCGCCGGGTCGAAATCCTCCCGGATCAGCCCGCGCGAGGGGCTGGCCTTCTTGATTTCGGCGATCAGCCCGTAGCCGCGAGGCGTCGCCGCGCCGAGCGCGCGCGCGAAACCGCGCACGGCGGGGGCGGCGCGCGCCTCGGCCTCCATGGCGGAAAGCGGGCGGGCGGCCTTGGCCGCGGCGATCTCCTCGAGCTTGTAGCTCTTGATCCGGTCCAGAATGGTGCTCATGGCAGGGGTGTAACCCGCCGCGCGCGCCGCGGTAAAGACACTTCGCGACAGCATGCGCCGAGCGTCGGTCCGCTCCCGACAAGGGGCCGGCTTCGCGCCCCGCCGCTCAGGCCGCGCGCCGCGCCGCCAGCGTCACCAGCACCAGCGCGGCCACCGCGAGCGCGAGCGCCGTGGCGATCAGGAGCGGCGCATCACCCAGCCCGAGAAGCGCCGCCCCCAACACCGGCCCCGCCGCCGAGGCCGCAAGGCTCGGCACCGCGATCACGCCTGCGACCGCGCCGAAGGACTCCTCGCCCAGCATCTGCGCCACCATCACCGGCCGAAGGATCGTGAGCACCCCGAGCGCCGCGCCCTGCAAGAGCGCGAAGGCGAAGACCAGCACCGGCGACAGCCCCGCCGCCATGAGCGCGAGCGACGCCGCGATCATCCCCGCGATGGTCAGCCGCGTCGCCAGCTCCGAGCTGATCCGCGCTTCGAGCCGCATCAGCACGAGCCGCCCGATCACCTGCGACGGCCCGACGAGCGACGCGGCGAGCACCGCGACGCCCCGCGCCGCGCCCTGCTCGATCAACACCGGGACGAGGAAATTGATCAGCACCCAGTGATTGAGGCTCAGCAGCGCGAATACCGTCATCAGGAGCCAGAAGGTGGGCCGCCGGAGGGCCGCGTGCAGCCCGGCGCGCGCGTCGGCGGGGGCGGCGGGCGGCGGGCTGGCATGGTGCAGCCGGCGCGCCGCGACGAGATGCAGCGGCGCGACGATCAGCGCCATCGCCGCCGCCGCCGCCCAGACCGCCCCGCGCCAGCCGACGAGATCCGCGAGCACCGCGCCCGCCGGAAAGGCTAGGCTCGAGGCGAACCCGGCCACCAGGGTGACGCGGATGATCGCCGGGCGCGCCGCGGCCCCGAAACGGCGCACCAGCACCGCAAAGCACACCTCGTAGAGGCTCGCCGCCTGCGCCAGCCCGATCACGGCCCAGGCCGCGAGATAGCCCGCCGGGGTCTCGGCGAGGGCGAGCCCGGCAAGCGCCACAGCTCCCACAAGGGCGCCGCCGCCCATCAGCGCGGGGCCAAAGCCGCGATCCACAAGCCGCCCCGCCACCGGCGCGAGCCCCGCCGCGATCACCACCGCCAGCGTCGGCCCCGCCGCGAGCGTCCCGCGCCCCCAGCCGAGCGCGGACTCCAGGCTCAGGATCAGCGCCGGGAAGATGTAGAACAGGCTCGCATAGCCCAGCGTCTGCCCGCAGGCGAGCATCCACACCGGGGCGGCGCGGTCGGGTGATGGCATCACGGTCCCTCCGTGGCGCCCCTGATCGGCCGCCACCACGGGCATGTCAATGCGATAATTCTAGAAATATCGTAGCGAAGAGTCACAGACCGTAGAGCGAGGTGAACTTCGCCTCGAGATAGTCGAGAAGCGGCGCCTCGGAGATCGCCGCCCCGGTGGCCGCCTCGATCAGCGCGCGTGGCTCCTGCAGGCCGCCGTGGCGCTGCACCTGCGCGCGCAGCCATCCCGTCGCCGCCGAGGGGTCGCCGCGCGCAAGATCGGCGTCGAGACCCGGCAGATCGGCGCGCAGCGCCGCGTGCAGGCATCCGGCATAGACATTGCCGAGCGCATAGGTCGGGAAATAGCCGAACAGCCCCACCGACCAGTGCACGTCCTGCAACACCCCCTGCGACGGCCGTGCCACCGGCACGCCGAAATCGGCCGCGAAGCGATCGTTCCACGACGCCTCGAGATCGCGCGGGGCGAGATCCCCCCTGATCATCGCGCGCTCGAGATCGAAGCGCAACATGATGTGCAGGTTGTAATGCAGCTCGTCGGCCTCGGTGCGGATCGGTCCCGCCCCGACGCGGTTGACGGCGGCGTAGAAGGCATCGGCATCCGCCGCGCCCACATCGCCGAAGGCCGCCTCCATCGCCTCGAACAGCCAGCCGCAGAACGCCGCCGAGCGCCCGAGCTGGTTCTCGTAAAGCCGGCTCTGGCTTTCATGCACGCCCATCGACACGCCCTGGCCGACCGGGGTGAGCGCGAAGGCCGGGTCGATCGACTGCTCGTAGGTGGCGTGACCGGTCTCGTGGATGGTGGAGTAAAGGCAGTTGAACGGATCGGCGGTGTCCACCCGCGTGGTGATGCGCACATCCGCGCCGCCACCCGAGGAGAAGGGATGCACGGCCAGATCGAGCCGCCCGCGGTTGAAATCATAGCCGAACCGCTCGGCGAGGTCGCGCGCGAGGGCGAGCTGCGCGTCGCGGCCATACCAGCCGGTCAGCGCGGCGGGCCGCGGCGCGCCGAGAACCCGGTCGCGCAGCGCCTTGAGGCGCGGGCGCATGCGGTCGAACAGCGCCGCGATCTGCGCGCCGGTGGCCCCGGGCTCATAGTCGTCGAGCAGCGCGTCGTAGGGATCGCCACCGAGCGCCGCGGCCTCCTCGCGGCGCAGGCGCAGCACCTCGGTCAGATGCGGCAGGAAGGCGGCCACGTCATCGTCGCGCCGGGCCTCGGCCCAGACCCCCTGCGCGACGCTGGTGGCGCGCGCAATGGCGCTCGCGAGCTCGGCGGGCACCTTGCAGGCGCGGTCATGCTCGCGCCGGATCAGCCGTATCTGCGCCGCGCCCGCCGCATCCGGCGGCGTGGCCGCGGCCAGCCAGTCGGCCAGCCGCGGATCGGTCTTGCGCGCATGCAGCACCGTTTCGAGCGCGCCGATCTCCTCGGAGCGCTGCGCCGCCGCGCCGCGCGGCATCATCGTTTCCTGATCCCAGTGCAGCCGCCCCATCACCTGCGCCAGCGCCATCGTCTCGCGGGCATGGGCCAGAAGCGCGTCATAGTCGGTCATGTCAGGCCCTCAGGGTTTGCGCGGGCGGAAATTGCGCGAGGAAGCGCGCGCGGATGATCAGCACGAAGAGCACGATGGCGAGCCCCTGATGCGCGATGGCGAGCTGCCACGGCGCGGCATGGATCACCGTCGCGATGCCGAGCACGAGCTGCGTGAGCAGCGCCGCCCCGGCAAGGTGAAACGCCGTGCGCGTGCCGGCATAGGCGCTCGCCCGCCCGCGCCACCACACGACCATCCCGAACGCCACGAGCAGATAGCCGAGCGCGCGGTGAATGAACTGCGTCAGGCCCGGGTTCTCGAAGAGGTTGCGCCAGACAGGCTCCAGATCGAAGGCGTTGGGCGGGATGATCTGCCCGGCCATCAGCGGCCACTCCGGAAAGGCCCGCCCGGCCTCGATGCCTGCCACCAGCGCGCCGGTGACGATCTGCAGAAAGGCAAAATGCATCCAGCCGGTCGTGAGCCCGGAAAGCCGCCCTTCGCGTGCGCGCCGCGCCTGCATCAGGTCCGCCGCGCTGCGCCCCATGGACATGACATACCACGCCAGCAGCCCGAGGATCACGAAGGCGAGCCCCAGATGCACCGCCAGCCTGTAGGAGGCCACCGCGATCATCCCGTCCTCGAGCCCGGAGGCCACCATCCACCAGCCGATCGCGCCTTGCAGCCCGCCGAGCGCACCGAGCCCCAGCAGCCGCGGCGTCCAGCCGGCCGGGATCCTGCGCGCGATCAGGAATCCGAAGAACCCGACCGCCCAGACTAGCCCCACCAGCCGGCCGAGCTGCCTGTGCCCCCACTCCCACCAGTAGATGACCTTGAATTCCTCGAGGCTCATGCCCCGGTTGACCAGATCGTATTGCGGGATCGCGCGGTAGCGTTCGAACTCGGCCTGCCAGTCGGCGTCCGACATCGGCGGGATGGCACCCGTCATCGGCGCCCATTCCGTGATCGACAGCCCTGACCCCGTCAGCCGGGTCAGCCCGCCCACCACGATCATCGTCGCCACCAGCGCGAACAGGCTCATCAGCCACAGCCGGATCGCGCGGCGCGCGCCCTGGCCGCGCGCAATCAGCCCGCCCTGCGGTGCCTCGGCGGGGCGGGCCGCCTCGCCGACTTCCTCGAAGATGCTGCGTTTTCGGGACATCCGTGCCTCCGTATCGGCGCAAGGGTAGGGGGCGGGGCGGGGCGCTTCAAGAACCGCCGCGCCGGGCCATATGCCGCAGCATCCCGTGCAGCATCTGCACATCCGCGCGCGTGAGCGCGAGCCGCGCGAACATCGCGCGCATGTTGCGCTTCATGCCCGGCGCCTTGTCGGGCGGGAAGAAATACCCCGCCGCGTCCAGGGTCTCCTCGTAGCGGTCGCCGAGCCGCTCGATCTCGATGGCCTCGGCCATGTCCGTCTGCGCGCGCGCGTCGATCTCGGGCGGCGCCGCAGCACCGCCCCGGCGCCATTCATAGGCCATGAGCAGCACGCATTGCGCGAGGTTGAGCGAGGCGAACTCCGGATCGACGGGCACCGACACGATCGCATCCGCGCGCGCGATCTCGTCATTCTCGAGCCCGGCGCGCTCGGGGCCGAAGACCACGGCCACGCGCTGACCCGCCGCGATCAGCGCGCGCGCATCGGCCATCGCGCGCTCGGGGGTCAGGACCGGCTTGACCATGCCGCGCGGCCGCGCAGTGGTGGCGAGCACATAGTGACAATCGCCGATCGCGGCGGGCAGGTCATCGAAATGCCCGGCCGCGTCGAGTACCCGGCCCGCGCCGCTCGCCGTGGCGGCGGCACGGGCGCTGGGCCAGCCCTCGCGCGGGGCGACGACGCGCATCCGGCCGAGCCCGAAATTGCGCATCGCCCGCGCGGCCGCGCCGATATTCTCGCCCATCTGCGGGCGCACCAGGATCATCGCCGGGGTCGGGGTGTCGCCATCCATCGCGCGTCTCCGTTGCCGCACGGGGCATACGGCGCGGCGCCTGCGGGCGCAATGGCCGGGCGCTGTTGCCGCGCGCGCGGCGGGCGGCTAAGAGAGCGCCCGGAGGCCCCCATGACCGAGCAGCCGCAACTCTACCTCATCGCCCCGCCCGATTTCGACGCGGACAGCCATGGCGCCGCGCTCAAAGCGATCCTCGACGCGGTGCCGGTGGCCTGCCTGCGCTTTGCCCCGGCGAGCCGTGACGAGGCCGCGATCACCCGCGCCGCCGACGCGCTGCGCGAGATCGCCCATGGCCGCGATGTCGCGCTGGTGATCGCCGATCACCTGATGCTTGCCGAGCGGCTCGGCCTCGACGGCGTGCACCTGACGGACGGCGCGCGCAGCGTGCGCAAGGCGCGCAAGGCGCTCGGCGGCGACGCGATCATCGGCGCCTTCTGCGGCACGAGCCGCCATGACGGCATGACGGCGGGCGAGGCCGGGGCGGATTACGTCGCCTTCGGCCCGGTCGGCGCGACGGCGCTCGGCGACGGCAGCCGCGCCGAGCATGACCTGTTCGCCTGGTGGTCGGAGATGATCACCCTTCCGGTGGTGGCCGAGGGCGCGCTCACCCCGGCGCTGGTGGGCGGGCTTGCGCCCGTGGCCGATTTCCTCGCCATCGGCCCGGAGATCTGGGAGGCGGACGACCCGAACGCCGCGCTCGACGCGCTTCTCGCCCCGCTCGACGTCCCCGCCGGCTGAGTTCAGCCGTCGTCGAACAGCCCCGCATCGGCGGCCGCGCGGCGCAGCGCGCGCGCCTTGTTGACGGTCTCCTCCCATTCGGCCTCGGGGTCCGAGTCCTGCACCACGCCGCCGCCGGCCTGGATGTAGAGCGTCTGGTCCTTGAGCACGGCGGTGCGCAGCGCGATGCACATATCCATCTCGCCATTGGCGGCGAAATACCCCACCGCGCCGCCATAGACGCCGCGCTTTTCGGGCTCGAGCTCGTCGATGATTTCCATGGCGCGCACCTTGGGCGCCCCCGACACCGTCCCCGCCGGCAGCCCGGCCAGAAGCGCCGAGAGCGCGTCCTCGCCGTCCGCGAGCTCGCCAACGACATTCGAGACGATGTGCATCACATGGCTGTAGCGCTCGATGATGAACTCCTCGGTGGGGCGCACCGTGCCGATCTTGGCGACCCGGCCGACATCGTTGCGTCCCAGATCGAGCAGCATCAGATGCTCGGCCAGCTCCTTCTCGTCCGAGAGAAGGTCTAGCTCCAGCTCGCGGTCCTCCTCGGGCGAGGCGCCGCGCTTGCGGGTGCCGGCGATGGGGCGGATCGTCACCTCGCCGTCGCGCAGCCGCACGAGGATCTCGGGCGACGCGCCGATGACCTGGAAGCCCCCGAAATTGAAGAAGAACATGAAGGGCGAGGGGTTGGTGCGGCGCAGGCTGCGATAGAGCGCGAAGGGCGGGCGCGCGAAGGTCTGCGCCCAGCGTTGCGAGGGGACGACCTGGAAGATGTCGCCGGCGCGGATATACTCGCGTGCGCGCTCCACGGCAGCGGTGTAGGCCGCGCGCGTGAAATTCGAGGCCGGTTCGCCGTCCTCGGCGGCGCGGCCGAGCCCGCGCCCGGCGCGCGGCGGCTGGCGGTCGAGATCGCGCACCGCGTCCATCACCCGCTCGGCGGCGCGGGCATGGGCCTCCCTGGCGCCGAGCGCGGGATCGTGCCAGGCTGGCGCGCAGATCGTGACCTCGCCCTTGACGTTGTCGAGCACCGCGATGACGGAGGGGCGCATCAGCACCGCGTCGGGCAGGCCGAGCGGATCCGGGTTCACATCGGGCAGCCGCTCCACCAGCCGCACCATGTCATAGCCGAGATAGCCGAACAGCCCCGCCGCGATCGGCGGCAGCCCCTCGGGCATCTCGATGCGCGACTCCGC
>PUKW01000020.1 GCA_003550665.1 Paracoccaceae bacterium
CCGACGAAATTGAGAAACAGCAGGAGCGACACCCCGAGCACCACCTCGGGCACGAGGATCGGCGCGATCAGCAGCGTCGAGACGAGGTTGCGGCCGGGGATGTTGTAGCGCACCAGCGCGAGGCAGGCGAGCACGCCGATCGTCGTGGCGATCACCGCCGTCAGCGCCCCGAGCGCGAGCGAGGTGCGAAAGGCGCGCATCACGGCCGCGTTGTTCCACAGCGCCTCGAACCAGCGCAGCGACAGCCCCGTCATCGGGAAGGCGCCGAACTGGCTCGCGTTGAAGCTCAGCATCACGACCACCACGACGGGCAGGAACATGAACAGATACACGCAGATCGCGTAGACCTTGATCAGCCGCCAGCCCATCAGCCCAGCCCCCTGGTCAACCGCGACAGCCCGAGAAAGCGGTTATAGGCCATGATCAGCGCCCCCAGCACCAGCAGCAGCGCGAGCGACATCGCCGAGCCGAGCGGCCAGTTGAGCTGGGTGATGATCGCCTCGTAGATGAGATTGGCGAACATCGCGTCGCGCGGCCCGCCGAGGATGAGCGGCGTGATGTAGGTCCCGGCGGCGAGCACGAAGCACAACAGCCCCCCCGCCGCGAGCCCCGGTGTCGACAGCGGCAGCGTCACCTGCGTGAAGGCCTGCCAGCGCGTCGCGCCGAGCGAATTCGCCGCATCCTCGAGATTGGTGTCGAGCCCGTCGAGGCTGACGAAGATGTTGAGGATCATGAAGGGCAGCAGGAAATGCACGAGCCCGAGGATCACCGTGGCCTCGGTATAGAGCATCCGGATCGGTTCGGAGAGCACGCCGGTCCACATCAGTGCCGAGTTGAGCGCACCCGAGCTGCCGAGGATGGTGATCCAGCTCATGGTGCGGATGATGTAGCTGATCCAGAAGGGCAGCATCAAAAGCAGCAGCATCAGCACCTTGTTGCCCTGAGCCCGCGCCACGAAATACGCCGCCGGATAGCCCATGAGCGCGCACAGCACCGTCGTGATCGCCGCGATCTTGAGCGTGTTGAGCAGGATATAGTGATAGAAATCATCGGTGAGCACGCGCAGCCAGTTGTCGAGATGGAACCCGACCTGGTCGGCCCCCACCGCGCTGCGCAGCCAGAACGAATAGACCACGATGAACATCAGCGGCAGAAACAGCAGCAGCGTCAGCGCCCCGAAGGCGGGTGACAGCAGGATCCAGGGCTGGCGGGCTTCGCGGGCCTCGATGCTCATGGGCGCGTCCGGTTTGTCCTGCCGGAATCAAACCACCTGCCACGCCATTGGCATAATAGATAATTGATATTCTGATTATAGTTTGCGTTAATACCCTGATGAGCCGGATGACCCCCGAGCGCCTCGCCCGCGAGCTCGACTGGAACCTGCTGCGCACCTTTCTCGTGCTCGCGGAATCGGGATCGATCACCGAGGCGGCGGAGCGGCTGCGGCTCAAGCAGCCGACGGTGTCGGCCGCGCTCAAGCGGCTCGAGACGCGGCTCGACAAGAAGCTGATCGACCGGCGGCCGGGTCATTTCGCGCTCACCGAGGCGGGGCGACTCCTGCAGCGCGAGGCGGTCGAGATCCAGGGCGCGATCCTGCGGCTCGGCACGGCGATTCGCGATGTCGAGGAGGAGGTGCGCGGGCATGTGCGCGTCGCCACGGCGAGCCATGTCGTCAGCCCGCTCTTCGATGCCGCGCTGAGCACCTTCCATCGCCGCCACCCGCGCGCGACGCTCTCGATCGAGGTGATGGCGAGCCGCGCGGCGCTCGGGGCGGTGACGGCGCGGCGCGCGTCGCTGGCGCTGTGTCTCGTGCATGAGCGCAGCCCGCGGCTGGAATATGCGCGGCTCTACCGCGAGTTCTTCGGCTTGTTCTGCGGGCCGGATCATCCGCTGTTCGGGCGCGCGGGGCTGACGGCGGCGGATCTGGCGGGGCAGTCCTCGGTGAGCTTCATCACCGATCAGATGGGCGACGCGCTGCGCGCGGTCACGCTGATGCGCGCGGAGGCGGGGCTCGATGACCGGGTGGTGGGCACCTCGGCGCATCTCGAGGAGGTGCGCCGGATGATCGTCGCCGGGCTCGGCGTGGGGCCGCTGCCGCTGCATGTGGTGCGCCGCGACGTCGAGGATGGCCTGCTGTGGCGGCTGCCGCCCTACATTGATCCGCCCGCGATCGACGTGCATCTGGTCTGGAATGCGCGCACGCGGATGAATCGCGCGGAGGCGGCGATGCTGGATGCGCTGCTGGAGCTGGTCGCGGCGACGCCGATGGAGGCGCGCATCTACAGCTGATCGGGCGGCAGGATGCGCGCGCCCATCCCGGCGAGCCGGTCATCGACGAAGGCGCGCTCGGCGCGGGCGAGGACCCTGTGGCGCGGATAGCGCGGCGCGGCGCGGTCGTCGAGCACCGGCGCCTCCCAGCCCGCCGTCGTCGCGAAGAAAGCGTCCGCGCCGTCCGCGCCGAATTCGCGCAGGAAGCCCTGCACCACCACGTCGAGATAGCTCAGCAGGATCGGGCGCGGCGCAAGCGGCGTCTCAGGCGCGGGCACCGCATAGATCTGCGCGGCGACGGCGCGCGGCGCATCATGGCGCAGCCCGGCGGCAAGAGGGTGGCGATCATACCCCGCCTCGCGCTCATCGAGCGCGGCCCAGTCATCGCCCGGCACGCGCGCGATCAGCCCGTCGATCGCGACATCCGCCGCGGGCTCGGCGGTCAGGAAGGCGAGCTCGCGCAAAGCGGTGTGCCGCCAGGTCCGGCGCCAGCCCGACAGCCGTGCGTGGTAGGCCTCGCCGTAGCCATGCGTGTCGCGATTGACGAGGCTGCCATAGCCGAAGAAGAAGGGATCGGACATGCGCAGCGATGTGCCTGCACGCGCCGCGATTGGCAAGACCCTTGCCAGACGGGGTCGGCTGCGCTACCCATCTGGGGACGAACACGGGAGAACCCGGCGGGCTCAGGCTGCGCCGGTGCCGAAGGAGCAACCGCCCCGGTAAACTCTCAGGCGCCAGGACCGGTTCGTGACACAAACTCTGGAGAGAGGCGCGTCCGTCGCGTCCGCCGAAGGGATAACGATCTCAGGCGAAAGGACAGAGGGGGCACCGAAGGCGGCGGGCGCACGCCCGCTGCGGGGTGCCGGGGCGATCCGGCGAGACAGCGGAGGAACGCATGGCCGCCGAGGGCGCCGATCTGAATCGCACGGTTCTTTACGACCTGCATGTGGATGCGGGGGCCAAGATGGTCCCATTCGCGGGCTACGAGATGCCCGTGCAGTTTCCCATGGGCGTGATGAAGGAGCATCTGCACACCCGCGCCGAGGCGGGGCTGTTCGATGTCAGCCATATGGGGCAGGTGATCCTGCGCGGGCCGGATGTGGCCGCCGCGCTCGAGACACTGGTGCCGTCGAGCGTCGTCGGGCTCAAGGAGGGCCGGCAGCGCTACACGATGCTGACGAATGACGCGGGCGGCATTCTCGATGATTTCATGGTCGCCAATCGCGGCGATCACCTCTTCGCGGTGGTCAACGCCGCCTGCAAGGCCGATGACATCGCGCATCTGCGCGGGCGGCTGCCCGGCGCGATCATCGTCGAGGAGATCACCAACCGCGCGCTGATCGCGCTTCAGGGCCCCAAGGCGGCCGCGGCGCTCGCGATCCTGCTGCCCGATGTGGCGGCGATGCGGTTCATGGATGTCGCCGTGCTCGACTGGATGGACAGCGAGATCTGGGTGTCGCGCTCCGGCTACACGGGCGAGGACGGCTTCGAGATTTCCGTGCCCAACGCCAAGGCGCGCGCCTTCAACGAGGCGCTGATGGCGATGGAGCCGGTCGCGCCGGTCGGGCTCGGCGCGCGCGACTCGCTGCGGCTCGAGGCGGGCCTTTGCCTCTACGGCAACGATATCGACACGATGACGAGCCCGGTCGAGGCGGGGCTGGACTGGGCGATCCAGAAGGTGCGCCGCGCGGGCGGCGAGCGCGCCGGTGGTTTTCCGGGCGCCGAGCGGATCCTGCGTGAACTCGAGGAAGGCCCGGCGCGGCTGCGCGTGGGGCTGCGCCCCGAGGGCCGGGCTCCGATGCGCGCGGGCACGCCGCTCTTCGGGGCCGAGGACGATGCCGAGCCCGCCGGGCAGGTGACCTCGGGCGCCTTCGGGCCCAGCGTCGAGGCGCCGGTCTCGATGGGCTATGTGCCGTCCGCGTTCACCGCGCCGGGAACGCGCCTGTGGGGCGAGCTGCGCGGCAAGCGCCACGCCGTGACCGTCAGCGAGCTTCCGTTCCGGCCCGCATCCTACCGCAAGTGACCAACCAGCAGAGAGGGACAGCCATGAAATTCACCGAAGAGCATGAATGGCTCCGCGTCGAGGGCGATCACGTCGTCGTCGGCATCACCGAGCACGCCGCCGAACAGCTCGGCGATGTCGTGTTCGTGGAACTGCCCGAGCTCGAGACCAAGGTTGCCAAGGGCGACGAGATCGTCGTCATCGAGAGCGTCAAGGCGGCCTCCGACATCCTCGCCCCCGTGGAGGGCGAGATCGTCGAGATCAACGACGCGCTCGTCGACAACCCCGCCCTCGTCAACGAGGACCCGCTCGGCGAGGCGTGGTTCTTCAAGATGAAGATCGACGACGCCGGCGTGCTCGACGGCTTCATGGACGAGGACGAATACAAGGACTTCATCGGCTGAAGGAGCGACGGATGACCTACACCCCCACCACCTACGACACCTACGATTTCGCCAACCGGCGCCATATCGGGCCGTCCCCCTCCGAGATGGACGGGATGCTCAGGGTGCTGGGGGTGGACAATGTCGGCGCGCTCATCGACGAGGCCGTGCCAGCATCGATCCGCCAGGAGAAACCGCTCGACTGGCCGGCGCTGACCGAGCACGCAATGCTCGGAAAGATGCGCGAGATGGCCGGGCGCAACAAGGTCATGACCAGCCTGATCGGGCAGGGCTTCTACGGCACCGTCACCCCGCCCGCGATCCAGCGCAACATCTTCGAGAACCCCGCCTGGTACACCGCCTACACCCCGTATCAGCCCGAGATCGCGCAGGGCCGGCTCGAGGCGCTTCTCAACTACCAGACCATGGTCAGCGACCTGACCGGGCTTGAGGTCGCCAACGCGTCGCTGCTCGACGAGGCCACGGCCTGCGCCGAGGCGATGACGATGGCGCAGAAGGTCGCCAAGTCGAAGGCGGGGGCGTTCTTCATCGACGCGAACTGCCATCCGCAGAACATCGCCGTGATGCGCACCCGTGCCGAGCCGCTCGGCATCGAGATCATCGTGGGCCAGCCCGAGGAACTCGACGCGGCGAAGGTCTTCGGCGCGATCTTCCAGTATCCCGGCACCTACGGCCATCTGCGCGACGTCTCCGACGAGATCGCCGCGCTGCACGCGCAGAAGGCGGTGGGGATCGTGGCGACGGATCTGCTCGCGCTCACGCTAATCAAGGAGCCGGGCGCGATGGGCGCCGACATCGCCGTGGGCTCGTCGCAGCGCTTCGGCGTGCCGCTGGGCTATGGCGGCCCGCACGCCGCCTTCATCGCCTGCCGCGAGCCGATGAAGCGCGCGCTGCCGGGGCGGCTCGTGGGCGTGTCCGTGGACAGCCACGGCGATCAGGCCTACCGCCTCGCCCTGCAGACCCGTGAGCAGCATATTCGTCGCGAAAAGGCGACCTCGAATGTCTGCACCGCGCAGGCGCTGCTGGCGGTGATGGCGTCCTTCTACGCGGTGTTCCACGGCCCCGAGGGGCTGCGCGCCATCGCCGAGCGGGTGCATTTCAACACCCGCCGCCTGGCCGAGGCGCTCAAGGCCGCGGGCGCCACGGTCGAGCCGTCCGAGTATTTCGACACCATCACCGTCGAGGTCGGGGTGGGGCAGGCCGGCATCCTCGCCGCCGCCGAGCAGCGCGGGATCAATCTGCGCCGCATCGGCCGGCGCCATGTCGGCATCTCGCTCGACGAGACGACGGATGGCGACGTGATCGCGCGCGTCCTCGCCGCCTTCGGCGTGCGCAACCCTGCGCCGAGCGCCGATCAGCCCGCCTTCGGGGACGGGTTGCGCCGGCGCTCGGATTACCTGACGCATCCGATCTTTCAGATGAACCGCGCCGAGACCGAGATGATGCGCTACATGCGCCGCCTGTCGGACCGCGATCTGGCGCTGGACCGCGCGATGATCCCGCTCGGCTCATGCACGATGAAGCTCAACTCGGCCGCCGAGATGATGCCGGTCACCTGGCCGGAATTCTCGTCGCTGCACCCCTTCGCCCCGGCCGAGCAGGCCGAGGGCTACCGCGCGATCATCGCGGATCTGTCCGACAAGCTGTGCGAGATCACCGGCTATGACGCGATGTCGATGCAGCCCAACTCGGGCGCGCAGGGCGAGTATGCGGGGCTTCTGTCGATCCGGGCATGGCATCTGGCCAATGGCGACGATCACCGCGATATCTGCCTGATCCCGGTCTCGGCGCATGGCACCAACCCGGCCTCGGCGCAGATGGCGGGGATGAAGGTCGTCGTGGTCGGCTCGGCCGAGAACGGCGATATCGACGTGGAGGAGTTCCGCGCCAAGGCCGCCGAGGCGGGCGACCGGCTCGCCGCCTGCATGATCACCTATCCCTCCACGCATGGCGTCTTCGAGGAGACGGTGCGCGAGGTCTGCGCGATCACGCATGAGCATGGCGGGCAGGTCTATCTCGACGGGGCGAACCTCAACGCGATGGTCGGGCTGTCGAAGCCCGGCGATCTGGGCGCCGATGTCAGCCACCTCAACCTGCACAAGACCTTCGCCATCCCGCATGGCGGCGGGGGTCCGGGCATGGGGCCGATCGGCGTGAAGGCGCATCTCGCGCCGCACCTGCCGGGGCATCCGGAAACCGACGGGATCGAGGGGCCGGTCAGCGGCACGCCCTTCGGCTCGCCGTCGATCCTGCTGATCTCCTGGGCCTATTGCATGATGATGGGCGGGCCCGGGCTGACGCAGGCCACGCGCATGGCGATCCTGAGCGCGAACTACCTCGCCAAGCGGCTCGAGGGGGCTTATGACGTGCTCTACAAGGGCCCGACCGGCCGGGTCGCGCATGAGTGCATCCTCGACACCCGTGCCTTCGCCGACGAGGCCGGCATCACCGTGGACGACATCGCCAAGCGGTTGATGGATAACGGCTTCCACGCGCCCACGATGAGCTGGCCGGTGGCGGGCACGCTGATGGTGGAGCCCACCGAGTCGGAAACCAAGGCAGAGCTCGATCGCTTCGTCGACGCCATGCTGTCGATCCGCGAGGAGATCCGCGACGTCGCGGATGGCCGCATCGATGCGCATAACAACCCGCTCAAGCATGCGCCGCACACGGTGCGCGATCTCGTCGCCGAATGGGACCGCCCCTACAGCCGCGAGCAGGGCTGCTTCCCGCCGGGGGCGTTCCGGACCGACAAGTACTGGCCGCCGGTCGGGCGGGTGGACAATGTCTATGGCGACCGCAACCTCGTCTGCACCTGTCCGCCGCTAGAAAGCTACAAGGAGGCGGCGGAATAGCGCGAAACGGGGCGCGCCGCCTGCGCGCGCCCCCTCGCTATCGCCCCGCGGCCAGCCCGCCCTAGATGCGCCCCCCAGAGTATGTTGCGCAGGAGTGAGGGCCGGTCTTGCGCTCATTAATCTTGCGATTTCAAAAGGTTAGGGCGCGTCGCGTGAATGCGAATGAACGCGACGGACTCGAGGGGGTGCGCATGAACGACCTGACCATCTATGACGACGCCGCCGATCGCTGGTGGAGCGACGAGCTGCGCTGGGTGCGCACGCTGCGCAACATGGTGCCGGGGCGGCTGTCTTGGTTCGACCGGCAGATCGAGTGGCACGGCAAGCAGGTGCTCGATCTCGGCTGTGCCGGTGGTTTCATGGCCGAGGCGCTCGACGATCGGGGCGCGCGGGTCACCGGGATCGACCCCGCCGCCGCCGCCATCGAGGCGGCGCGCGCGCACGCCGCCGGGCGCGCGATCCGTTACGATGTCGGTGTCGGCGAGGCGCTGCCCTATGCGGATGCCGCCTTCGACGCGGTCGTCAGCGTCGATGTTCTCGAGCATGTCGCGGATCTCGAACAGGTCCTCGCCGAGGTGGCGCGGGTCCTGCGGCCCGGCGGCCTGTTCCTGTTCGACACCATCAACCGCAATCTGCTGGCGCGGTTCGCGGCAGTGACGGTGGCCGAGCGTGTGCTTGGCCTCCTGCCGGCGGGAACCCACGATCCGGAACTGTTCATCAAGCCGCGCGAGTTGCGCGCGCATCTGCTGGCGGCGGGGCTCGCGCCCGGGCGTTTCACGGGGCTGGGGCCGCGCGGGTTGACGCGGCGCGGCGACATGACCTTCGGGCGCCTGCCGGGCACCGCGATCATCTATATGGGCACCGCGCGCAAATCCGAACCCGCCGCTTAGAGCGCGTCGCTTCCTTTCGGATTCAGGATTCCCAGATCGGCCATGATGTGGTTCCCTTCCCTTGAGGCAGATATTGGGGTCACAGATGGGCAAGCCACATCCGATAGAACTTCGAACG
>PUKW01000165.1 GCA_003550665.1 Paracoccaceae bacterium
CCGTGCACGGTCAGGAAATCGAGCTCGAACGCGGCGAGGCCCCGCGTCGCGGCCTCGATCGTGGCGGGGATGTCGAACAACTTGAGATCGAGAAAGACGCGCTTGCCGCGCGCATCCTTGAGCTCGCGCGCGAGCGCGAGTCCGCCCGTGGTGAGCATCCCCAGCCCGATCTTGTAGAACGACACCGCATCGCCGAAACGCTCGGCGAGGGCGAGGCCGGTGGCGGCGTCGGGGACGTCGAGGGCGACGATCAGGCGGTCATCCATGCATGGCTCCTTTTGCCGTCGCCATAGCGCGCACGGCCCCCGCGCGCCACGGCGAATCGCGGTGCCGAGGTGGCTTTACCACCCCCGGCTTTCCTGCAAGGTTGCGCCGATGACGGCGACGGTCGATATCCCGTACTGGGTGCTCCTTCTGGTGCTGGCGTTCGCGGCGATCGCGGCGCTCGACCGGGTGCTGGTGCCCTCGGTGCGCTGGTTCTTCCGCCGGCGCATGGAGCGCGCCGTGGCCGAGCTCAACAAGCGGCTGGAGCGCCCGATCCAGCCCTTTAAGCTGATGCGCCGACAGGACATGATCGTGCGGCTGATCTATGATCCCAAGGTCATGGAGGCGGTCGTCGCCTATGCGCACGAGGAGGGCGTGCCCGAAAGCGTCGCCTTCCAGCAGGCGCGCGCCTATGCCCGCGAGATCGTGCCCGGCTTCTCGGCGGCGACCTATTTCGGCTTTGCCATTCGCGTCGCGCGCTGGCTGAGCCGATCACTCTACCATGTGCGGCTGGGCCAGTATGACGAGGCCGCGATCCGCAGCATCGACCGCAAGGCGGCGGTGGTGTTCGTGATGAATCACCGCTCCAACATGGATTACGTGCTGGTGACCTGGCTCGCGGCGGAGCGTTCGGCGCTGTCCTACGCGGTGGGCGAATGGGCGCGGGTATGGCCGCTGCAGAGCCTGATCCGCGCGATGGGCGCCTATTTCATCCGGCGGCGCTATTCCAACCCGCTCTACCGGCGGGTGCTCGAACGCTACGTGCAGATGGCGGTGCATGAAGGCGTCACGCAGGCGATCTTCCCCGAGGGCGGGCTGAGCCTCGACGGCCGGGTGGGGCGGCCGCGGCGCGGGCTGCTGCAATACATCATCGGCGGTTTCGATCCCGATGACGGGCGCGATGTCGTGTTCATCCCCGTAGCACTCAATTACGACCGGGTGCTCGAGGACCGGCTGCTGATCGGGGCGGCGCGGTCGGGGGCGCGGCGCTTTCCGGTGCGCATGCGCGACGCGTTCGCCTATGTGGGCAAGCATCTGTGGCAGCGCATGACGCGACGGTTCCGGCGTTTCGGCTACGCCGCGGTGAGCTTCGGCGCGCCGGTCTCGCTCGAGGCGACGCTGCGCGGCGAACCGGATATGAGCGCCGAGCGCCTCGCCGAGCGGCTGATGGCGCGGGTGCGCGACGCGGTTCCGGTGCTGCCGCTGCCGCTGGTGGCGGCGGTGCTGCAGGAGGCGGGTGGGCGGATCGGGCGCGCCGATCTGCAGGCGCGCGCCGAGGCGCTGGTGGCGCATTTTGCCGCGCAGGGCAGCCATGTGCATCTGCCCGACGGGGCAACGGGCCGCGCGGTCGAGGCCGGGCTCGAGGCGCTGGCGATCCGGCGCGTGATCGCCGAGGAGGACGGCGCGGTGCGCGTCATCGCCGAACATGCGGACGTGATCGCCTTTTATGCCAATTCGATCAGCCATCTGATCGCCGAAGACGCGGTCGCGCCGCTGATCCGGGATGATGCTGCGGCACTGCGCGAGACATAAAGTTACCAAGAAACGGCGCGCAGTCATTGCAATGTTGCGCGGCAGATTCTAAGTCGGCCGGATGACGCGATTCTGCGTTGCGGCGAAACGGCGACAAGGAGGCAGCAATGGCCCTCGACACGCACCCCGATATCGCGGCCTATGATGCGCCGCAAAAGGATCTCTACGAGCTCGGCGAGATGCCGCCCCTGGGGCATGTGCCGGCACAGATGCATGCCTGGGCGATCCGCCGCGAGCGCCACGGCGAGCCTGATTCCGCGATGCAGCACGAGGTCGTCGAGACGCCCGCGATCGACAGCAACGAGGTGCTCGTGCTCGTGATGGCCGCCGGGGTCAACTATAATGGCGTCTGGGCGGCGCTCGGCCAGCCGATCAGCCCCTTTGACGGGCACAAGGCCGAGTATCACATCGCCGGCTCCGACGCCTCCGGGATCGTCTGGGCGGTGGGCGACAAGGTCAAGCGCTGGAAGGTCGGCGACGAGGTCGTGGTCCACTGCAACCAGGATGACGGCGACGACGAGGAGTGCAACGGCGGCGATCCGATGTTCTCGCCCACGCAGCGCATCTGGGGCTACGAGACGCCCGACGGCTCCTTCGCGCAGTTCACCCGCGTGCAGTCGCAGCAGCTCATGCCGCGCCCCAGGCACCTGACCTGGGAAGAGAGCGCGTGTTACACGCTGACGCTCGCCACCGCCTACCGGATGCTTTTCGGGCACCGCCCGCATGTTCTCAAGCCGGGCGACAACGTGCTCGTGTGGGGCGCGTCGGGCGGGCTCGGCTCCTACGCGATCCAGCTCATCAACACCGCCGGCGCCAACGCCATCGGGGTGATCTCCGAGGAAGACAAGCGCGACTTCGTGATGTCGATGGGCGCCAAGGGCGTGATCAACCGCAAGGATTTTTCCTGCTGGGGGCAACTGCCCACGGTGAACACGCCCGAATACAAGGAATGGTTCAACGAGGTGCGCCGCTTCGGCAAGGCGATCTGGGAGACCACGGGCAAGGGCAACAATGTCGACATGGTGTTCGAGCATCCGGGCGAGGCGACCTTCCCGGTCTCGACCTTCGTGGTCAAGCGCGGCGGAATGGTCGTGATCTGCGCAGGCACCTCCGGCTACAATCTGACGATGGATGCACGCTATGTCTGGATGCACCAGAAGCGCATCCAGGGCAGCCATTTCGCCAATCTCAAGCAGGCCGCCGCCGCCAACAAGCTGATGATCGAACGCCGCCTCGATCCGTGCATGTCCGAGGTCTTTCCGTGGGAGGACATTCCGGCCGCGCACATGAAGATGCGCCGCAACGAGCACAAGCCGGGCAACATGGCCGTGCTCGTGCAGGCGCCGCGCGCGGGGCTGCGCACGTTCGAGGACACGCTCGAGGTGGCGCAGGCGGGTTGAGCCGGGCGGCGGTTTCCCGCCGCCCGCGAATCGCCGTGGGGGCGGTAACTTCCCGTTCGCGATTTGCGCGTTAGGGTGATCCGGCCACCGACTGCGAGGCGCCGATGTCGAACGAATGGATCATCGAGGTTCTGAGTGATCTGCGCAGCTTTTCGCAGCAGAACGGGCTCGACAGCCTCGCCGCCGATCTCGATCGAACCCTCGAGACAGCGCGATCCGAGATCGCCCGCAAGGACGACCCCGAGCGTGGCGAGGTCACGCAACCGGACGTGCTGCGCTTTCCCGGCTCCGAGTCGAACTGACGGCCTGCCTCGCCATTTATGGGGGGGCAGGATCGGCGAATGTCCCCGCCGGATGCGCCGCGATATCCTGCCCTCTTGCGACGCGGTGACATCGAGGGGGTCGAGATGCAGCATGCCTGGGTATTCGAGGTTCTGGAGGACCTGAAGGCCTTCGCCGAACATCACGGTTTCGACGCGCTGGCCGCGCAGCTCGAGGATGCGCGGCTCACGGCCGCCGCGGAAATCCCCGAACAGGAGCTTCGCGGTGGCGCACGGCGCGCACCGGGGCAGGATCCCGCGGCCGTGTCCACGGATGACAAGCGAAGCCGCGCCGAGATCTGGCGCGGTCCCGATGTCTTCTGCTACGGACCCCACGGCCGCAACTGACCGCAGTGCCGCGCCGGCCGCAGGCTTGACGACCGACGCACCTTCGTCAACTGTTCCGTGTGCGCCCGCGGGCGTGATCGCGTCCGACGGGTGGGCGCAGCGGTGAAGGCGGCGGATGCGGGACGAACTCGACGGCATTCTCGAACAGCTTCAGGCGGCGCGAGACCTGTCCGATCTGCAACATGCGGCCGAGACGCTGCGCGATCATTACGCCATCGCACATATCGTCTACCACTGGGTGAGCAGCGCGGGGGATCAATACGGCGCGGGCACCTACAGCCAGGCATGGGTGGATCGCTACCTCGAGAAGGGGTATCTGCGGATCGATCCGGTCCTGCATGGCTGCCTGCAACGGTTCGACCCGGTGGACTGGAAGCAGCTCGACTGGTCAGGCCGCGGTGTGCAGGCCTTCTTTCAGGAGGCGCAGGCTTACGGTGTCGGCAATCAGGGCTGGACCCTGCCGATTCGCGGGCCCGGCGGGCAGTTCGCCCTCTTCACGGCCTCGGATCGCTGCGACGACGCCACATGGGCCGCCTTCGTCGCGCGCGCGCAGCGCGAGCTGATCATCCTGGCGCATGAGTTCAACAAGAAGGCGCTCGAATTCGAGGGCGGCGCGCAGGGCGCCCCGGCGCCCCCGCTTTCGCCGCGCGAGCAGCTCGCGATGACCTGCATCGCCAAGGGCTTGAGCCGCGCGCAGGCCGCGCATGAGATGGGCATCTCCGAGCACACGCTGCGGGTCTATATCGAGGCCGCGCGCCACAAGCTCGGCGCGCTCAACACCACGCATGCGGTCGCCCGCGCCCTGAGCCGCGACATGATCGTGCTCTGAGGGCCGGGCGCAGCGCGGCGTAGGACTTCCGTTCGCTGCCACAACCGGGCGTTAACCTTGAACGCGCAGCCTTCCCCTATCGCTCGGACAGGAGGCACCGCCATGCTGCATTACGTCTACGGTCATGATCTCGCGGCGCACAAGCGGCTGGCCGACAGCATGTTCCGCGACCGTGGCACGCAGTTCGCCGACCGGCTCGGCTGGGCCGTCGCGGTCGATGCCCACGGCCATGAGCGCGACTCCTACGATGCGCTCGACCCGCTCTACGTGATCTGGGAGCTGCCGGACGGCACGCATGGTGGCTCGATGCGCTTCCTGCCGACCACCGGGCCGACGATGATCAAAGATCATTTCAGCCATCTGTGCGGCGGCGTGCGCATCGAGAGCCCGCTGATCTGGGAGTGCACGCGGTTTTGCATCTCGCCGCGGGCGGACCGGCGCGCGGCGGCCGGGCTGGTGCTCGGCGCCGGGGAGCTGATGCTCAATTTCAGCGTCGAGCATTTCTGCGGCGTGTTCGATCCGCGCATGGAGCGCATCTACAAGCTCTATGGCATCGCGCCCGACGTGATCGGCGAGAGCGGCGCGGGGCCGGATCGCATCGCGGTCGGGCTGTGGGAGATGCGGCCGGCGGCCTATGACGACATGCTGCGCCGGCTCGCCATCACGCGGGCGGTGTCGCGCGGCTGGTTCGAGCGGTCCCTGCATGCGACGGCACCGATGCTCGAGAGCGCCTGAGCCCCCGGCGCCGGGGCCCGTGGCAGCGGTGCGCTGCCGCGCGCCGCGGTCATCCGCATGCACGCACTGCCCGCTAACCTTCTGAACGCGCCTGCGCAACCTGTGCAAAACCGGTTCCCACTTCCGCGCAACATGCTCTAGGGTCGGGGCATGACGATGCCCGAATTCTCAGAGGATCAGACGGCCGCCTTCGACCGCGTCGCGGGGATTCTCGACGGTGCGGGCGTCGATATCGCCGCAGCGGAGCTTACGCCGCGCGCCGAGGGGACAGCGCAGGTTCTCGCGATCCTCGGCAAGGCGGGGTCGGGCAAGACGATGCTGCTCGCTGCGCTGACCGAGGCGCTCGGAAAGGCCGGGGTCGAGACGGTCTCGGCCGATTACGAGGGACGTCGCCGCCGCGACCGGCGCACCCTCGCGGTGCTGGCCCCAACCAACAAGGCCGCGAGTGTCCTGCGCGCGCGCGGTGTGCCGGCGACGACGATCCACCGGATTCTTTACACCCCCGTCTACGATCCCGAATACGAGAAGATCGCCGAATGGCTCGCCGGGAACGGGCCGCGCCCGGCGATCGAGGGGCTGGCGGACACGGCGCTCGAGCGCGCGCTCGCCTTCTACGGGTCCGTCAAGTCGATCCCCGGCGCGCTCGCGGCGGCGGGTCTGCGCGGGTCGGACTTCATCAAGGGCTGGTCGCGGCGCGAGTCGCCGCTCGATATCGGGCTGGTGGACGAGGCCTCGATGCTGGATGCGCGCCAGCTCGAGGACCTTCAGGAAATCTTTCCCACCCTCGTGCTGTTCGGGGATCCGGCGCAGCTCGCCCCGGTGGGTCAATCGGGCACGATGGTCTTCGATTCCATGACGCCCGACAGGCGCATCACCCTTAGCCGCATCCACCGCCAGGCGCGCGGCAATCCGATACTCGATCTCGCCCATGCGCTGGGCGATCCCGAGCTCGGATTCGAGGCGTTCGAGCGCCAGGTCGAAGCCGCCGCCGCGCAGGATGACCGGGTCGTGATCGCGCCGCGGGTGGATGCGGATCTGATGGCGCGCTCGCCGGTGCTGGTGTGGCGCAACGCGACGCGGATGCGCCTGATCCAGGCGTTCCGCGCCGCACATCAGGCGCCCGAGGACGATCTCCTGCCCGGCGAGCCGCTGATCTGCGATGGGCTGGAGCTGCCGCTCAAGCATCGCAAGCGACGCATCGATCTCGAGGCGCGCGGGCTCATCAAGGGCACCCAGGCGATCTATCTCGGTCCGGGGCGCGGCGCGGGTTTCGCGCGGCTGCATGTCATCGGCGCGGAGACGCCGCAGCTTTCGGTGGCCTCGATCATCAAGATCGAGCATCCCGATGCCGAGGAGCCGTTCATCCCCTCCGCGGCGCGGATGGGCGCGGCATTCCTGCACGGCGCGGCGGTCACCATTCACAAGGCGCAGGGCTCGCAATGGCCCGATGTGCAGGTTTTCGCACCCGATCTCTTCGCCGCGGCGCGGTCGGGCCGGGTCGAGGCCGGGGTGCCGCTGTGGAAACGGCTCGCCTATGTCGCCATAACCCGCGCCGAGCACCGGCTGCACTGGGTGGTGCGCAACCGGCTCGCCCGGCCGCGCGCTGCGCTCGGCACGGATGACCTCACGGCTCCCGCCGCGCCGCTCGAGCTCGAATCGGAGTGATCACTCGAAGGCGGCGCAGGGGTCGTCGCGCTCCGGTGCGTCGGTGATGACCCAGTGATCATAGGGTTGCGGCGAGTCGGGCGCGGCCTCGAGCTGCCCGATGCTGAGCACCGAAAGCTCCGGCGCCGCGCGCTCCAGCTTGGCGGGCACGCCCCAATCGGTGCGCGCATGGCCGTTGCCCGTGATCATCACCACCGGACCCTTCTCTGCGGCCGCGATCGCAGCAATGGCAAGCGCGGCGTCGCGCAGGCGCTGCGCCTCGACCATGCCGGAAAGCATGTCCTCGGGCAGCGCATCGCAATGCGCGCGCGCCTGCAATTGCTCGCGTTCGCTCTGCTTGTCGTCGGGCAGCGTCCGCTCGAGGCCGAGTCGCCGCCCCATCGCCGCGTCGATTTCCTGCGCGAAGACCGCCGCGGCCCCCGCGCTCACAGCGCCGCGCACCACGTCGCGCGACAGGCCGCCGCCGATGATCGCCGAGTCCGGAGCGGCGGTGAAGATCGGGTGATACATCTCGAAATCGGGCCAGCCACGCGCCTCCCATTCGAGCGCCTCGGCGAGTGCGGCAGGATCGTCGCGCAGCTCCGGGGTCACCGCGTCGGCCAGCGCGGGGGTCAGCATTTCGAACACGATTGCCGCCGGATCAAAGGCCGCGACCGCCACGGCCTGATTTTCGTGATGATGCGGATTGTCGTGCAGCTCACCAAGGATGATCACATCCGCCTGGGACAGATCCGTGAGCGCCTCGGCCGGGATCTCCTCGGCCGAGGCGGCCGCCGCCCCGAGCAGGGCGGCGGCGCAGGGGAGCACGCGCCAGGTCATACGAGAAAGTGATGCACCTCGCGCGACTGCGCCTCGAGCGTCTTGCGCATCTTGCCGAAGGCCGCCGCTTCGAGCTGGCGCACCCGTTCCTTCGACAGCCCGAGCTCGCCGCCGAGGCTTTCGAGGGTGCGGCCCTCGGGGCGCAGCTTGCGCTCGGTCACGATGAAGCGTTCGCGGTCGTTGAGCGCGTCCATCGCCGTGCCGAGCCATTCGCGCAGCTGATCGTTGTCGTGGCTGTGCTCGACGATCTCGGCGGCCTGGGTGCCGCTGTCCTCGAGCGCGTCGATCCATTCGCGCCCGTCCTCGTCGGCCGATTGCGTCGCGTTGAGCGAGTAATCCGACCCCGACAACCGGCCGCTCATCATCTCCACATCGGCCACCGACACGCCGACTTCCGTGGCGATCATCTCGCGCAGCTGGTGGCCATCGAGCTGCTCACCGCGCGCCATCGCCTCGCGCTCGATCTGGGCCTGAACGCGGCGCATGTTGAAAAAGAGCGATTTCTGGCTGGAGGTCGAGC
>PUKW01000368.1 GCA_003550665.1 Paracoccaceae bacterium
GCGGTGTCCGACAGCGAATGCACACCGTCGGCCACGAGCGCCGAGCTGCCCGCCGCGACGCCGGCGACGATCTTGACGAGCGCCAGCGGCAGGTTGATCGCGAGCCCCGCCCATGTCGCGCGGCCCTTGGCGCGCGCTTCGGCGGGGTCCGGGGGGGTGACGTCGGTCATGGTGCTGCCTGTTTCCCGAAAGCCGCGTCAGACTAGGCCCTTGCGGGCGCCGCCGAAAGCACCTTCCGCGCGGCTTGACAGGATATGCCGATGGCGATACGCGCCCCACGATCTGCAAGGGTTGCACATCACGTGGCCCCCTCATCATCGGAGGACGAAGTGGACGACGAGAGTAGGTGCCGGGTCGCCCCCGCAGCCGCGATGATCGCGGCCCGCGCCGGAACAGTCGAGTATAGGGTCCACCCCCGCCGACGCTGAGCGCCCGCGCCGGCGGATGGGTGCACCCCATCAGCCGGAGACAGGGCCATGAACGACACCGACATCCGCGATATCACCGAGCAGGAGCTCGAGGATCTGATCGAGGCGGGCGACCGCGACGGCATTCGCCGCGCGCTCGACGAGGAACACTCGGCCGATATCGCCGCGCTCGTGGCCGACATGCCCGCCGAGCGGATCGCCAGGCTTCTTCTCGCGCTGCCGCATGACCGCCAGGGCACGCTGTTCGGCTATTTCGACCACGACACTCAGGTCGAGATCGCCGAAACCGTGCTCAGCCGGCGCGACATGGCCCGCATCTTCGAGGCGATGCCGCATGACGAACGCGCGGACCTGTTCTCGGAACTCTCCGAGGAGCAGCAGCACGTCCTCTTGCCCGGCCTCGCCCAGGCCGAGCGCGAGGACTTGCGCCGCCTCGCCGCCTATGAGGAGGACACCGTCGGCGCGGTGATGACCTCCGACTACGCGACGATCCCGCCGCACCTGACGGTCAGCCAGGCGCTCGAGCATCTGCGCGACATCGCCCCGGATTCGGAGACGATCTACCACTCCTACGTGATCGACGCGGAGCGCAAGCTCGTCGGCACGGTGAGCCTGCGCGACATGATCGTCGCCCCGCCGGGCACCCGCGTCGAGAAGGTGATGCGCCGCGATCCCCCCTTCATCACCGCCGACGCCCCGCGCGAGGACGCGGTCGCCATGATCTCGAAATACGACCTTCTGGCGCTGCCGGTGATCAATGGCGGCGAGAAGCTCGCCGGGATCGTGACCTATGACGATGCCATGGACGTTGCCGAGGAGAAAACCAACCTCGCCTTCCAGAAAACCGGCGGTGTTCAGGACATCACCATGTCGATCCGCGACGCACCGCTGTCGCTGCTCTATCAGAAACGGATCATGTGGCTCGTGCTGCTGGTGTTCGGTAATCTTTTCTCCGGCGCGGGCATCGCCCATTTCGAGGATGTGATCGCGGCGCATCTCGCGCTGCTGTTCTTCCTTCCGCTCCTGATCGCATCGAGCGGCAATGCCGGGGCGCAGGCCGCGACGTTGATGATCCGGTCATTGGCGACGGGCGATGTGCGGCTCGGGGACTGGGGCCGGATGCTCGGGCGCGAGTTCCTCGTGGCGACGGCGCTTGGATTGACCATGGCGCTGGCGATCTCGGGCATCGGCTGGTGGCGCGGCGGTGCGGATATCGCGGGTGTGGTGTCACTGACGATGATCCTTGTGGTGATCGTCGGAAGCGTTCTGGGAATGTCGCTGCCCTTCGTCCTGTCGCGGCTCGATTTCGATCCGGCGACAGCCTCCGCGCCGCTGGTGACCTCGCTGGCCGATATCTGTGGTGTGCTGATCTATTTCGGCATGGCTGCGATGCTTCTCGATATCCCCGCGGCCGTCTGAGCCCGGCCGCGGCGCCCCGCCGGGCTGGACGCGGGGCGCCGCGGCGCGTAGACATGACGGCGATGGTTGCGCAAACAGCGCCTGACGCGGGCGAAGGGATCGCCATGGTATCTCGGGTCATTCCGGTCGAGCCGTTCGACCTCGTGGTATTCGGCGGCACCGGCGATCTCGCGCAGCGCAAGATCCTGCCGGGGCTCTTGCGCCGCTTCACCGACGGGCAGATGCCGCCCGACAGCCGCGTGATCGCCGTCGCGCGCAGCGACATGGACAGCGCCTCCTTCCGCGCCCGCGTCGCCCGCGCCATCGCCGAGACCGTCCCCGACAGCCACCGTGACGCCGGATCCGAGCGCGCCTTTCTCGAGCGTATCGACTACGTGATGGTCGATGCCACGGGCGAGGCGGGCTGGCGCGACCTGGCCGCGGCGCTGCGCCCCGATGTGGTGCGGGCGGTGTATTTTTCCGTCGCGCCCGCGCTTTTCGGGCCCATCGCCGAGGGGCTGCATCGCCACGAGATCGCCAGAGCCGACTGCCGGATCGTCGTCGAGAAACCCTTCGGACAGGATCTCGACTCTGCGCGCGCGCTCAACGCGACGCTCGCCGCGCATTTCGACGAGAAGCAGATCTACCGGATCGATCACTATCTCGGCAAGGAGACGGTCCAGAACCTGATGGCGGTGCGGTTCGCCAACATCCTGTTCGAGCCGCTCTGGAACGCGCAATTCGTCGATCACGTCCAGATCACCGTGGCCGAAACCGTCGGAATCGAGGGGCGCGCCGGCTATTACGATGCCGCGGGCGCGATGCGCGATATGGTGCAGAATCACCTGATGCAGCTTCTGTGCCTGATCGCGATGGAGCCGCCCTACCGCTTCGATCCGGAGGCCGTTCGCGACGAGAAGCTCAAGGTCATTCACGCGCTCGATCCGGTGGCGCCGGGCGACATCGTGCGCGGCCAGTACAACGCCGGCAACGGCCAGCCCGGTTACCGCGACGAGTGCGGCGACCCGGACAGCCTCACCGAAAGCTACATCGCGCTCAAGCTGCACATTTCCAACTGGCGCTGGAAGGGCACGCCGTTCTACCTGCGCACCGGCAAGCGGCTGCGCGCGCGCGCCTCCGAGATCGCGGTGACCTTCAAGGAACCGCCGCATTCGATCTTCGGCGAGGGCGAACGCTGGAAGGAGAACACCCTTGTCATACGGGTGCAGCCGAATGAGGGCATCACCCTCAACGTGATGATCAAGGAGCCGGGGCCGGGGGGGATGCGCCTTGTGGATGTGCCGCTCGACATGACCTTCGCCGAGGCGCTGGGCGCGGGCGGGCGCGACATTCCCGACGCCTATGAGCGGCTCATCATGGACGTGATACGCGGCAACCAGACACTCTTCATGCGCGGCGACGAGGTCGAGGCCGCCTGGGCCTGGACCGATCCGATCATCGCCGCCTGGCAGGCGCGCGAGGACCGCCCGCAACCCTATGAGCCCGGTTCGGCCGGACCCGAGGACGCACTGATGCTCGTGCATCGCGACGGCCGCAGGTGGCGGGAGATAAGCCCATGAACCTCAAGGAATACCCCGATCGCGAGATGATGATGCTCTCGCTCGCCGACCGGCTGACCGGCGAGCTCGGCAGCTTCCTGCGCGGGCAGGAGCGGGTGAGTTTCGCGGTGCCGGGCGGAACCACGCCGGGGCCGGTCTTCGACACGTTGTCGAGCATCGAGCTCGACTGGTCGCGCGTCGACATCACGCTCACCGACGAGCGCTGGCTGCCCGAAAGCGCGCCGCGCTCCAACACCCGGCTCGTGCGCAAGCGGCTCCTGCAGGGGCACGCGGCGGCGGCGCGCTTCGTGCCGCTGCACGCCGACACTGACACCCCCGAGGAGGCGATCCCGCAGCTGACGGAGGGTCTCGAGCCGATCCTGCCGCTGTCGGTGGTGCTTCTGGGGATGGGAGGCAATCTGCATATCGCGTCGCTGTTTGCGGGCGCGGACCGGCTGTCCGAGGCGCTGTCGCCGCAGGCGCCGCCGCTCATGGCGCTGCGCGCGCCGGGCGTCGAGGAGCCGCGCGTCACCCTCACCGCGCCGGTGTTCACGGCGGCGATGAACCTGCATATCCTGATCACCGGGCCGGAGAAGCGCGCAGCACTCGAGCGCGCGCGCCGGCTCGATCCGCTCGAGGCGCCGGTGCGCGTGGTGCTCGACGCGGCCACGATCCACTGGGCGGAGTAGGGCATGCAGATCTGGGACCGGCTCGCCGCGCATCACGCCGAACAGGGCGGCCGCGACATCGCCGCGCTGTTCGACGACGCCGAGCGCGCGGCGGATTTCACGGTCGCCGAGGGCGACATGCTGTTCGACTATTCCAAGACCGCGATCGACCGGACGGCGCGGGAGCTTCTGCTGGATCTGGCCGAGGCGTCGGGCGTCGCCGCGCGGCGCGATGCGATGTTTGCCGGCGCGCGCATCAACGAGACCGAAGACCGCGCCGTGCTGCACACCGCGCTGCGCAATCCGGAGTGGTCGCTCGAGCTCGACGGCGTCGACGTGATGCCCGACCTGCGCGACACCCTCGCGCGGATGGAGCGTTTCGCGGGCGATTTGCGCGCCGGGCGCTTCAAGGGCGCGGGCGGTCGGATCACCGATGTCGTCAATATCGGCATCGGCGGCTCCGATCTCGGCCCCGCGATGGCGGTGGCAGCACTCGACCCGTTCCATGACGGCCCGCGTGTGCATTTCGTCTCCAATGTCGACGGTGCGCATCTGCATGATGTGGTCGCCGGGCTCGACCCGGCGACGACGCTGGTGATCGTGTGCTCCAAGACCTTCACCACCATCGAGACGATGACCAATGCGCGCAGCGCGCGCGCCTGGATGACGGGCGGCGTGCGCGACCCCGAGGTGCAGTTCGCTGCCGTCTCCTCGTCGGTGGAGCGCACCAGCGCCTTCGGCATCGCGCCCGAGCGGGTCTTCGGCTTTGCTGACTGGGTCGGGGGGCGCTACTCGGTCTGGGGGCCGGTGGGGCTCGCGCTGATGATCGCGATCGGGCCGCAGCGGTTTCGCGAATTTCTCGGCGGTGGCGCGGCGATGGATGCGCATTTCCGCACCGCCCCGCTACGCGCCAACATGCCGGTGATGCTGGCGCTTGTCGGCATCTGGCACAATCAGGTCGCAGGCCACGCCACGCGCGCGGTGCTGCCCTATGATCAGCGCCTCGCCCGGCTGCCCGAATACCTGCAGCAGCTCGAGATGGAGAGCAACGGCAAGCGCGTCGCGATGGACGGCACGGATCTCGCCCGTCCCTCCGGCCCCTTGGTCTGGGGCGCGCCGGGCACCAACGGCCAGCACGCCTTCTACCAGCTCCTGCACCAGGGCACGCAGATCGTGCCCTGCGAATTCCTCGTCGCCGCCGAGGGGCATGAGCCCGCGCTCGAGCATCATCACGAGCTCCTGCTGGCCAATTGCCTTGCGCAGTCGGAGGCGCTCATGCGCGGGCGCTCGCTCAACGCGGCGCGCGCGCTGATGGCCGAGGCCGGGTTCGAGGGCGACGAGCTCGAACGCCAGGCCCGCCACCGCGTCTTTCCCGGCAACCGCCCCTCGACGACGCTGCTCTACCCGGCGCTGACGCCGCAGATGCTCGGCCGGATCATCGCGCTCTATGAGCATCGCGTGTTTGTCGAGGGGGTTATCCTCGGGATCAACAGCTTTGATCAATGGGGGGTTGAACTCGGCAAGGATCTCGCCGGGCAATTGCTTCCGGCGGTCGAGGGCGGCCCGGTTCCCGCTGGCATCAGCGCCTCGACCCGCCGCCTGCTCGCGCGTGCGCTCAGCATCCGGGAGTGATCGCGACGGCCACGGCCCGGCCTCCGGTGCGCGCTTTGCTTGGACTGTGTCACGGGGCGCGCTATTTTCCGCTCCAGTGGAAACCGGAGGGCGCGATGATCGCAAGAACGCTGCGTAGCCTGGTCGTGCTGGCCGCCGTCGCGCTGCCCGCGCCGGCGCTTGCATCCGCGGAAGCCATACGCGAGGCGCTGCGGGTGGATGAAACGCTCGAAGTCGTGCAAAGCGAAGGTCTGCGCGATGCGCGATCGCTCGCAGAGGGCCCGATGGGCGAGGCGCTGGGCGGCGGATGGGATCGGCGTGTCGCCGAGATCTACGATCTCGACCGGATGCGCGGGATCTTCGCCGAACAGTTCGATGCCGCCATCGACGACATGCCGTCGGATCACCGCGACGAGGTGCTCGCCTTCTTCGACGATGGCCCCGGCGCGGAGGCGGTCGCGCTCGAGGTGGCGGCGCGCGAGTCGCTGCTCGACGACGAAGTCGAGGAAATCGCCCGCGCCGAGCTGCAGCAGATGCGCGACGATGACGATCCGCGGCTCGACCGCATCGAGGCCTTCGCCGAGGCCAACAACCTCATCGACGGCAACGTCGCGGTGGCGCTCAATTCCACGGTGGCGTTTCACCGGGCGATGATCGCGGGGGCGGGCGGCGCGCTGGACCGCGATGAAGCCGACGTGATGCGTTACGCGCGCAATCGCGAGGAGGCGATCCGCGAGGATGCCGAGGACTGGGTGATGCGCTTTCTGGCGCTGGCCTATCGGCCGCTTTCCGATGCGCAGCTCGACACGCTGACGGAGTTCGCGCGCTCCGACGAGGGGCGCGCGCTGAGCAACGCGCTCTTTGCGGGCTATGACACGCTGTTCACGACGCTGTCGGCTGATGTGGGCCGCGCGGCGGGGCAGTCGGTGGGCGGGCGCGAACTGTGAGCGCGGCGCGCGCTCCGGGTTGACTTCGCCGCGCGCCTGCGCGAGACAGCGCGCCGAAGCGTCGCCCGTCGGGCGGGGCCCTCTGGATTCGGCTTCGGCCGGTCCGCTCACACCGCCCGTAAGGGCGCGCTGTCCGAAGGCGCACATGCAGGAACGCTCGCTGCCGAAACGGCATCGGGGGCCGAAGGACGCGATGAACGAGAAGGTAAAGGCCTATGTTTGCGGTCATCAGGACCGGGGGTAAGCAATACCGCGTCGAACCCGGCGACGTGCTCAAGGTCGAGAAACTCGCCGCGGATGCGGGCGAGACCGTGCAGTTCAACGAGGTGCTGATGCTCGGCGGCGAGACGGCCGCGATCGGCACGCCGCTCGTCGACGGCGCCGGGGTGCAGGCCGAGGTGATCGACCAGGCCAGGGGCGAGAAGGTCATCCATTTCGTCAAGCGCCGCCGCAAGCACGGGTCGCAGCGCACGCACGGCCACCGCCAGCATCTCACGGTGCTGCGCGTGACGGATATTCTGGCCTCGGGTGCGCAGGACAGCGGCGTCAAGGCCGCGATCGGCGGCGCCGGCGTCACGCCGGCACCGGCTGCCAAGGCGGACAAGCCTGCCAAGGCGGACAAGCCGGCTGCGAAGGCGGACAAGCCGGCACCGGCACCGAAGGCGGAGACGTCGGCGCAAGCGCCGCAAGCCGAGGCCGCAACCGGCGAAAGGCCGGCGAACCTGCTCGATTCGCCGCGTGAGGGCAAGGCCGATGATCTGAAGAAGATCACCGGTCTGGGCCCCAAGATGGAGGCCGCCCTCAACGCCGAGGGTGTCTTCCATTACGATCAGATCGCGGCTTGGAGCGAGGCGGAACTCGCCTATATGGACGAGGCGCTGTCGCTGCGCGGCCGCGCCGAACGCGATGGCTGGGTCGCGCAGGCCGCGGCGATGGCCGAAGACAAGGAGTAGGGCGCATGGCACACAAGAAGGCAGGCGGGTCCTCCCGCAACGGGCGCGACTCGGCCGGACGGCGGCTCGGCGTCAAGATGTTCGGCGGTCAGGCCGTGATTCCGGGCAACATCATCGTGCGCCAGCGGGGCACGCGCTGGTGGCCGGGGCAGGGCGTCGGCATGGGCAAGGATCACACCATCTTCGCCACCGCCGAAGGCCAGGTGACGTTCCACAAGGGTCTCAAGGGGCGCACCTTCATCTCGGTGCTTCCCGCCGCCCGAGATGCGGCCGAGTAACGCCGGAACCTGATGCGGACAAAACGACGGGGGATCGGCGGCCGGCCGGTCCCCCATCGTCATTTGTTCACCTTTTTCTGTTGAATGGGCAAGGTTCGCGGAAGCCGGGCCGTGCCCGATGTTCGAGTGGGAGGAGCCATGAATCTGCAGTCGTCGCCGCCGGAGGCGGTGATCCCCGCGGGACGTTTCGTCCTGCGGCCGGTGCGCGCGTCGGATGCCGGGCTGATCGAGATGTATATCGCCGATCGGCGTGTCGCCGAAGCCACGCGCACGATCCCGCACCCCCTGCCGCCCGGCACGGTGCAGGCCTTCATCGAGCGCGTCGCGGCGAGCGACAGCGAGGACGATGTCTGGGTCCTCGACGGCAGCGCGACCGATCTCGACGAGGTACTCGGCACCATCGCGCTCAAGCGCATGGATCGTGGACAGTCCGAGATCAGCTACTGGGTCGCGCCCGGCTTCTGGAATACGGGCTTCGCCACCGAGGCGGTGCATGCCCTCGTCGAGGCCAA
>PUKW01000068.1 GCA_003550665.1 Paracoccaceae bacterium
CGCGCAGGCGCGGCGTTCGCAGCCGGCGCATGGGCGCGCCGATCCCCGGTCGCCGCCTGCCCGGGCTGAAGCCGTTGCACGAGGATATCTTCATGCGCCGGCATCGGAACTGCCGCCGCGGTCGGTTCCGGTGCAACGCTGTTTCTTAAGCCCGGCCCGGGTGTTATGCTCGCTGCCGCTATCGTGCGCGCGCCACGACCGGCGGCGCGGCGGCGGAAATCTGACCGGAGGTGCAGTTCCGTGTCCGATGCTGGCCTCGGCAAGGGCGAAGCGACGCGCGAGCGGATCCTCGATGCCGCGCAGGACGCGGTCCTTGCAAAAGGGTTCAACGCCACCTCGATCGAGGAGCTGATCGCCGAATGCGGCCTCTCCAAGGGCGGCTTCTTCTATCACTTTCGCGACAAGAACGACCTCGCCCGCGCTCTGTTGCGCCGCTATATCGCGCAGGACGAGCAGGTCTTCGACATGGTCTTCGAGCGCGCCCGCGCGCTCGTCGACGATCCGCTGCAGGTCTTTCTGCTCGGCCTGCGCTTTCTCGCCGACGTGATGGCGGATCTGCCGAACGGGCACCCCGGCTGCATCGTCGCGGTCTCCTGCTATTCGGATCGGGTTTTCGACAGCGAGATCCGCGCCCTCAATGCCGCGGCCGTGCGGGGATGGCGGCATCGCTTTCGCGGGATGCTCGAAGAGATCGCCGCGCGCTAAGAGCTCCCCGAACCCGTCGATCCGGACGACCTCGCGGACATGGTGTCCACGGTGCTCGAAGGTGGCATCGTCCTGTCGCGGGCGCTGGGCGACCCGCGCGCGCTGCGCCACCAGATCCTGACCTTCCGCGTCATCGTGCAGGCGCTCTACGTCCCGCAGGTGCAGCGCTGACGGGCGGGTCGGCCGCCTCTCAGAGCCCCGGGATCGGGATCAGGGGCTGCGGCCAGCGCAGCAGGAGCACGCGGCTCAGCGTCAGCACGACCGCGAGGACACCGGCCGTGACCAGGACCGACGGCCAGAGCGGGGTCGCGAATTGCAGCCGCATCATCGCGAAGACGAACACCACCGTCGCGGGGATCAAGCCGACGGTGAAGACGAGCGCGACGAACCCGATCAGCCAGGCGAGGAGCTTGCCCGAGGTCACGAAATGCGCGCGGATATCCATCGACGCGTCATCGCCGAGATCGGTGATGTCCGCCTCCTCCGGGCGAAACCGCGTGAGCAGCTGCCGGGCGAGTTCGCCCAGCGCCATGAGGATGCCGGCCACCGCGATCGTGGTCGGAAAGATCCGGGCCGCATCGCGAAAGCCCTGGCTCGCCCAGAGCACATAGACGAAGAAGGCCAGCATCACGACGACGAGGCCCGTCTGCGTGAAGCGCGACAGCGGACTCATGGCGCGTCCTCTTTCCCGGGGCGCTGCGGTTTGCCCTGCGCACTGCCCTTGAGCATGACGCCGCTGACGACGAGCACCACGGCGATCACCGCGATGACGATCACCATCCAGTGCATGAGCCACGCCCAGCCATAGATCGAATAGGCCTGCCACAGGTAGCGCTCGGCCAGCCCGGAGAGGATGAAGCCGATCAGGAAGGGGGGGCGCGGCATCCCCGAGCGCTTCATGAACCAGCCCAGCACACCGAAGGACAGGAGCGCCACGAGATCGGCCATGTGCCGCGATTCCTGATAGGCGCCGAGGATCACGATCAGCAGCACGAACGGCGCCACATAGACGAAGGGCACGTAGCTCAGCATCGCGATGGGGCGCGAGAGCACGAGGCACAGCGCCGTGCCCAGCACGTTGCCGATTGCCAGCGACCACACTATCACGAACAGAAGGTCGAGATCGCGCGCGACAAGCTGCGGTCCCGGCTGCAGCCCGAAGATGAGCATCGCGCCCAGAAACAGCGCCATCGCGCTGTTGCCCGGCACTCCGAACAGCAGCGTCGGGATCAGCGCACCGCCCTCGCGCGAGTTGTTGGCCGCCTCGGGTGCGATCACGCCGCGCACGTCGCCCTTGCCGAAATTCTCCTTGTCGCGGCTCGTCTGCACGACATAGCCGTAGTTGAGCCAGTCGGTGATGGTCGAACCGACGCCGGGCAGGAAGCCGAGGAATACGCCGAACAGGCTGTGGCGCACCACCAGCCACTTGTGGCTCATCGTGTCGCGGATGCCATCCCACCAGCCGGTGCCGGCCGCGCCCTTGTCCGCGCGTCGCGCGATGGACCCGCCACGCGCCAGAAGGTCGATGATCTCGGGCAGCGCGAACAGCCCGAGCGCGACGATGACGAGCGAAAAGCCGTCGAAGAGATACAGACTGCCGAAGGTGTAGCGATACTCGGGCGCAACCGGCGCGCCGCCGACTGCCCCCACGAGCAGCCCGGCCATCGCCGCGACCAGCCCCTTCAGCGGCCGGTTGCCCGACAGCACGCCCACGACGCACAGCCCCAGAACCGTCAGCATGAACAGCTCCGGCGCGCCGAAGGCCAGCACGATGGGCCGCGCGAAGGGCAGCACCGCCGACAGCGCCACCGCCCCGATCAGCCCGCCGATCATCGAGGCGAGAAACGCCGCCGAGAGTGCGCGCGCGGCCTGGCCCTTGCGGGTCATGGGGTAGCCGTCCATGATCGTGGCCTGAGATCCCGAGGATCCGGGTATCCCCATCAGCACCGAGGGGAAGGTGTCCGCACTCGGCACCGCGGCGAGCACGCCGACGAGCAGCGCGATGCCGGCATAGGTGTCCATGCCGAACAGGAACGGAAGCAGCAGCGCCATGCCCATCAGCCCGCCGAGCCCCGGCAGGATGCCGACGCCGATGCCGATGATGACACCGAGAAACAGCATCGAGAGACGGTAAGGGTCGAGCAGGATGAACAGCGCCTCGATCATCGCCTCGATCATGGCTCACTCCCCGTGCGATGGCGGGCGCTGCGCCCGACCCACGCGATGGATTCAGCCCAAAACCGGGCCCCGCCGCGATGGGCGGGGCCCGGCCAAGGCTGCTCACGCCGTGTTCAGTTGTCGAATTCGACGCCGAACTCTTCGGTCAGGAAGTCGCGCATCCAGTCGAGGACCTCCTCGGGCGACTCCTCCATCACGCGATTGACCTCTTCGAGGCCGTCGCCGTGCATGATCTCGTAGCCCGCGAGCACCTCTTCACCTGCGGCGAGGAAGTCCTCGTCCTCGACCATGGAGGCGACCCCCATGTGCAGCGCCTCGCGCGCCGCCTCGGGGGCGTCGTTGTGTACCCACATCGTGCCGCGCGTGTTCTGCACGAGGTTGGCGGCGACCTGGTATGCCTCCCAGGCCTCGCCCGACGGCAGCTCGCCATGGATCGATTCGTAGACCTCGGGCATGGTCGGGATGTCGGGCACCGCCGGGTCGCGCACCGGGTTGCCGTCGGCATCCGTAAAGCCGATCGCCCAGAGCGTCTGCGCGGTCCCTTCCTCGACGAGGGGCATGACATTGGACAGATAGGGCGGCGTGCCCTGCGTCGTGATGTCGAGCTCGCCGCGCTCGAACGCCACGCGGGTGTCGCCGCGCCCATCATAGCCCGGGATCGCGTTGTAATCGATGCCGAAAGCCTCCACGGCGAGCAGCGCCTCGACGAGACCCACCGGGTCGGTCACGCCCTTGGTGATGCTGTCGAGCTCGGCGATGTCCTCGGGCTCGTCGATGAGATCGGCCTGAATGGCGGTGACGTGGCCCATCGGGCCCGCGACGATCGGCTCAAGCGCGTCGAGCGAAAGCTCCAGATCGGCGAGGCCGAGGAACATCCGCAGGTTCATGTGGCCCGAGGCGGTGAACAGTGTATAGCCGTCGCTGTCCACGGCATTGGCGTATTCATTGGCGCCCATCAGGCCCCCGGCGCCAGTGACGTTCTCGGCCACGACGGTGGGATTGCCGGGGATGTGCTCGCCCAGATACTCGGAGATGTAGCGCCCGAATGTGTCGGTGCCGCCGCCCGACGAGAACGGGATGATGACGCGGATGGTCTCGTCCTCGAAATAGGTTTCGGGATCATCCGCGAGCCCGGGACCGGTGGAAATGCCGAGGGCAAGGGTCGCGAGAGCGGTGCTTGTCAGTCGCATCTGTGTCTCCTTTGGTTCGTGGCACTTGCAGGGTTGGCGCGGGGTCTCGCCTCCAAACCTACCGGATTCTGCCCTATCGGCACAATGTGACAGACAGATTACACGCCGTGACGGGCAGGCACGTCGGCGGACACCCCCGGCGACACGACGACGCGGCGCGCAGGTCCTGCATGTAAATATTTGATCTTAAACGCACCTTGCGGGTGCTTGGGCGCACCGAGGCGGGTTGACTTCACCCTGCCCATGCCGGATGCTCTGCTTGCGCGCTGACGCACCCTCCCATCGACCGCTTCCTTGCGCACGACCGCCCGGTCGGGGCTGGGCGGTCGGATTGGTCGGCGGCGTCCATCGACATGAATGTGACGGCCGTGCGCCGGCGCTGCGCAGCGCCGCCGTGCGAGTTTGCGACCCGATCGAAGGCGTGGCCGCGCTCGCGGCTCGCCCAAGGAGAAGAACGATGCTGCACAACGACCAACTCGCGGACTGGGATCGCGCCCATTTCCTGCACCCTTCCACGCATTTCGCCCAGCACGCGCGCGGCGAGAGCCCGGCGCGCATCGTCACCGGCGGTTCGGGCGTGCATATCCGCGACCGCGACGGGCGCAAGCTGCTGGATGCCTTCGCGGGGCTCTACTGTGTCAATGTGGGTTATGGCCGCCCGGAGATCGCCGAGGCCATCGCGACGCAGGCGCGCGAGCTGGCCTATTACCACGCCTATGCCGGCCACGGCACCGAGGCCGCGATCACGCTGTCGAAGATGGTGCTCGACCGGGCGCCCGAGGGCATGTCGAAGGTCTATTTCGGCCTCGGCGGCTCGGACGCCAACGAGACCAATGTCAAGCTCGTCTGGTATTACAACAATGTCCGCGGCCGGCCGGAGAAGAAGAAGATCATCTCGCGCTGGCGCGGCTATCACGGCTCGGGGCTGATGACCGGCTCGCTGACGGGGCTGCGCAGCTTTCATGACCAGTTCGATCTGCCGCTCGCGCAGGTAATCCACACCGAGGCGCCCTATTACCTGCACCGCCGCGACCCGGCGATGTCGGAGCAGGCCTTCAGCGCCCATCTCGCCGCCGAGCTCGAGGCGCTCATCGAACGCGAGGGCGCCGACACCATCGGCGCCTTCATCGCCGAGCCGCTTCTGGGCACGGGCGGCATCGTGCCGCCTCCGGCGGGCTACTGGGCGGCGATCCAGCCGATTCTCGCGCGCCACGACATCCTGCTGATCGCCGACGAGGTGGTCACCGGCTTCGGGCGCACCGGCTCGATGATGGGCTCGACCCATTATGGCATCCGCCCCGACATCGTCACCATCGCCAAGGGGCTGACCTCGGCCTATGCGCCGCTGTCGGGCTCGATCGTGTCTCAGGGCGTCTTCGACGTGCTCGCCGAGGGCACCGACCGTTTCGGCCCCTTCGGCCATGGATGGACCTATTCGGCCCATCCCATCGGCGCGGCGGCCGGGGTGGCGAATCTCGAGCTGATCGACAGGCTCGGCCTCGTGGACAACGCCCGCGACACGGGCGGCTATCTCAACGCGGTAATGGCCGAGACGCTCGGCGCCGAGCCGCATGTCGCCGAGGTGCGCGGGGAGGGGCTCCTGTGCGCGGTCGAGCTCGCGCGCGATCCCGAGCGGCGCGCTGTCTTCGACCCGGCCGACAGGGTCGGCGCGCGGATCGTCGCGCGGATGGCGGAAAAGGGCGTTATCGCGCGTGCCATGCCACAGGGCGATATAATCGGATTAGCGCCTCCATTGTGCATCACCCGCCAAGAGGTCGACACCGTCGTGGGCGTGACACTTGACGCGGTGCGTGAAATCGGCGCATCGCTATAGGTAAAGCCATCGACCCGGGGGGCGTGCGTGACGACCAGCGAGCCGAACTTCACCGACGCCGAGTACTGGGCGCGCATCGCCCGCACCCGCACGGAAATGGAGCTGCGCGGGATCGACCTGATGGTCATCTCGGACCCGTCCAACATGTCGTGGATCAGCGGCTATGACGGCTGGAGCTTCTATGTGCACCAGGCCGTGCTGCTGCCAATGGAGGGCGAGCCGGTCTGGTGGGGGCGCGACATGGACGCCGCCGGCGCGCTGCGCACGGTGTTCATGTCCGAGTCGGACTCGATCGTGGGCTATGACGACACCTATGTGCAGAACCCGCAAAAGCACCCGATGGAGGCGCTCGCCTATCTGCTCATCGATCGCGGCTGGAACAGCGGCTGGATCGGCGTGGAGATGGACAATTACTATTACTCCGCCGGGGCCCACGCCACGCTGACCCGGCATCTGCACGAGGCGCGCTTCGTGGACGCCACCGGGCTCGTGAACTGGCAGCGCGCGATCAAGTCCGACTCCGAGATCGAATACATCCGCCGCGCCGCGCGCATCGTCGAGCACATGCACGCCCCCGTGATGGAGCGCGCCGAGCCCGGCATGAAGAAGAACGAGCTCGTCGCCGAGATCGTCCATGCCGGCATCACCGGCGCGAACGGGCATTGGGGCGACTATCCGTCCATCGTGCCGATCACCCCCTCGGGCCTCGACGCCACGGCGCCGCACCTGACCTGGAACGACCGGCCGCTGCGGCGCGGCGAGTCGAATTTCTTCGAGATCGCGGGCGCGCATCGGCGCTATCACGCGCCACAATCGCGCACGCTGTTCTTCGGCGAGCCGCCGCGCCAGTACCGCGAGGCCGAGAAGGCCGTGCTCGAGGCCACGGATCTTGCGCTCGATCGCGCGCGGCCGGGCAACCGGCTCGAGGACGTCGCCAACATCTTCAACGCCACGCTCAACAAGCTCGGCTTCGAGAAGGACAGCCGCTGCGGCTACTCCATCGGGCTGAGCTATCCGCCCGACTGGGGCGAGCGGACCATGTCGTTCCGCCGCGGCGCCATGACCGAACTCAAGCCGGGCATGGTGTTTCATTTCATGCCGGCGCTCTGGCTCGAGGATGGCGGGCTCGAGATCACCGAGCCGATCCTGATCACCGAGCAGGGTGTGGAGTATCTGTGCGACACGCCGCGTCACATCATGGTCAAGGACTGAGCCGATGAGTGCGAGCCCGATCTCCCCGACCATCGATCTCGACGCCCCCGGCGCGCATCACGGCGCGCTGCGGCTGCCCTGGTCGCGCGACGATTCCGCCTGGGGCTCGGTGATGATCCCGATCACCGTGGTGAACGGCGCGCCGGGGCCGACGGCGCTGCTCGTGGGTGGCAATCACGGCGACGAATACGAGGGGCCGCTGGCGCTTCAGCACCTCGCACATGCGCTCGAAGCGGACGCGGTGACGGGGCGGGTGATCATCCTGCCCGCGCTCAACACTCCGGCGGTGCGGGCCGCAACACGCACCTCTCCGATCGACCGCGGTAATCTCAACCGCAGCTTTCCGGGCCGCTCCGACGGCACCGTCACCCAGAAGATCGCGCATTATGTCGCCACCGAGCTGGTGCCGCGCGCCGATATCGTGCTCGACTACCATTCGGGCGGCAAGACGCTGGATTTCCTGCCTTTCGCGGCGGCGCACGTGCTCGATGACGCCGATCAGCAGGCGCGCTGCGTGGCCGCGATGGAAGCCTTCAACGCGCCCTGGTCGATGATCATGCGCGAGATCGACGCAGTCGGCATGTTCGACACGGAGGTCGAGAGCCAGGGCAAGGTCTTCGTGACCACCGAGCTCGGCGGCGGCGGCACGGCCACGGCGGCCAGCGTGGCGATCGCGCGCAAGGGGGCGCACAACCTGCTGCGCCATGCCGGCATCGTTGACGGGGAGCCCGAGATCGCGCCGAGCACCCGGCTGGAGATGCTCGATGACGGCTTCGTCTTCGCCGAGGATGGCGGGCTCGTCGAGCCGATGATCGATCTCGGCGGGGCGGTCGCGGCGGGGGCGCCGCTCGCCCGGATCTGGCCTTCGGACCGCTCCGGCGCGGCCCCGATCACCCTCACCGCACCGCGCGACGGTCTGCTGGTGGCGCGCCACTTTCCGGGGCTGGTGCAGCGCGGCGATTGTCTCGCCGTGATCGCGGTGACGCGCTGAGCGCGTGTTGCCGGCCTCCCGATTCTGTGGCAGTAGGAAGGCGACAGATGAAGGACGTGCTCCCCTGATGCCGGATTTCGCCACCCGCCGCACCGTGATGGTCGACACCCAGGTCCGCCCGGC
>PUKW01000154.1 GCA_003550665.1 Paracoccaceae bacterium
AGGGAGAGCGCCGTCCAGTCCATGGGTCACTCCCCGGGCAGACCGAAACCGTGGCGCTCCATGATCTCGCGGGCCGCGGGCTCCATCATGAAGGCATAGAACGCTTCCGCCACCTCGCCGGCATCCTCGAGAAGCACCATGCGCTGGCGCAGCGGCGCGTGCCAGTCCTCGGGGATCAGCGCGTAACTGCCGCGCGCGCTCACATCGGGGGCGAGCGCCAGCGAAAGGGCGATGATGCCGCCCTCGGCATCGCCTGACAGCGCGAACTGCGCCGCTTGGCTGACATTCTCGCCCTGCACCAGCACGGGCTGAATATCGTCCCAGATCCCTTTGGTGATCAGCGCCTCGCGCGCGCGCATCCCGTAGGGAGCGTGGTCGGGGTTGGCGATGGCGAAGCGGGTGATCTCGCCCGCGGCGAGCATGTCGGCAAGGCCGTCGAGCTCGGCGTCGGGCTCGAGCGTCGAGCCATGCGGGGTCATGATCACCACCCGCCCGATGGCGTAGAGATCGCCCTCGTCGCGGGTGAAGCCGTCGTCGTGCAGATCGGCGATGAACTCCTCGTCGGCGGCCATGAAGATCTCGAACGGGCCGCCCGCGCGGATCTGGCGCGCGAAATTGCCCGTCGAGCCCATCGACAGGCGCAGCTCCATCCCGGTCTCGTCCGTGAATTGCTCCGCGATTTCCTCGATCGCGAATTGCAGGTCCGCGGCCGCGGCGATGACCGGCGCATCATCCTGCGCGGCGGCAGGGGCGGCGGCGAGCCCGAGTGCTGCGAGCGCGTCGAGGATGCGGCGGCGGGCGAAGGAGACGGTCATGCGGAACCCCCGATGGTATGTCTGGCAAAACATATCGCAGGAAGATCGGCGCGCCGGCAAGGGTTATTTTCCGCCGGGAATATCCCGCAGCAGCGCGCGCAATTGAGCAAGCTGGTCGGCCCCCGCTTCGGCGGCCGCGGCGTCGACGGCGCGGTAGAGCGTGAGCACCCGGCGCCCGTTTTCCGTGAGCACCGCCCCGCCGACGCCCGGCCCGCCGCGCGTGCTGTCCACGAGCGCGTCGGCAAACATCGCGTTCAGCGTGCCTACGAGCATCCAGGCGCGCTTGTAGCTCATCCCCATCTCGCGCCCCGCCGCGGCGATGGACCCGGTCCGGTCGATCCGCTCGAGAAGCTCGGCCTTGCCGGGGCCGATCATCGCGTCCTCGGCAAAAACGATGCGGATGCGCAGACGGGGGGCGGGGCGGTCGGAGGGGCTCATCGCGACAGGATGGGGCGAAACCGGCGCATCTTGCAAGGCGCCGCGCGGTCAGCGCCGCGCGCGTGCGCGCGGCACGATCCGCGGCACCAGCCAGAGATACCCGATCACGCCGAACAGCTCGACCAGCGACTGAAAGACGATCACCACGATGGCCGCCCCCCACTCGGCCGACAGCGCCAGCGCGAGCGGCAGCACGACAAAGGAGTTGCGCGTGCCCAGCGTGAAGATGAGCACCCGCGCCGAGCGGTCCGGCAGGCCGAACAGCCGCGCCAGCACGAGGCCGAGGAGCAGGGCGGCGACCAGAAAGGCGACAAAGACCCCGGCCACCGCCCCGAGCACCGGCAGCGCATCGCGGACACTCGGCACCTGCGACGCCGCGATCAGGAACACGACCAGCGCCAGCAGCGGCACCGGCGCGCCGCCGAGCCGGTCGATGACAACCGCGCCGGCGGCATGGCGCAGGCTCCACCGCTCCAGCAGCCACGCCCCTGCCAGCGGCAGCAGGATCAGCATGACGAAGGCGGTGATGATCGGTCCGGCGGCGAGGATGTCGACGAAGCTCCGGCCCATGAACAGCCAGAGATAGACCGGCAACAGCGCGATCTGCACCAGCAGGTTGACCGGCGTGACCGCGATGGCACGCCCGGTGTCGCCGCCGCCCAGATGGCAGAAGGTGATGAACCAGTCGGTGCAGGGCACCAGCAGCACGAGCAGCACACCGAGCCGGATCGCCGGATCGTCCGGCACCAGCCACAACAGCCCCCACACGATCAGTGGCACCGCCACGAAGTTTCCCGACACCGCCGCCGCCATGAAGCGCCGGTCGCGAAACGCCTCGGGCAGGCGGTTCAGCCGGACCTGCGTGAAGGTCACGAACAGCAGCAGGCCCAGAACCGGCCACAGCGCCGATTCGAGCGCGCCGGCGGAATGCTCCAGCCGCTGCCCGGTTGCCAGGCCGAGCCCGATCGCGGCGAGATAAACCCAGACCTGGTGGCGCTCGAGCGTCGCGCGGCTCATATCTGCTCCCTCGCTGTTTGCGCACCGGGTGCCGTTACCATGCGCGCGGCGCCGGAAGCACCCGACGATGACGGACGCCAGCCGCACTCACGCTCGGTTCCCGCGCCTGCCGGCGCGGCCGCGAGGGTGCGTGCCCGCGAAACACCTCCATGACGCTCATCCCCCGGCGCGCGGCGTGACAGCGCCCGATCGCCGCAGCCCCCGGCGCCGACACTGCTGAACGCAGACGAACTGCCCGGTGCCGCCGCGCGGATATGATCGCAAACCACGCCGACGCCACGTGCAAGGATTGCACGCGACATGGCGTCCGGGTGCTCGGGTCGACCATGCCGCAGCGGCGCAAGGGGGCTTTGCGCTTCGCGGTGCGCTGCACTAGAACCGGAGAGGAATCCGAGGAGAAGTCTCGATGTCGCCCACGAACCCCGATGGCCCGCTCCGACTCGGCGTCAATATCGATCACGTCGCGACGGTGCGCAACGCGCGCGGGACGGACTATCCCGATCCGGTAAAGGCCGCCCTTCTGGCCGAGCAGGCCGGCGCCGATGGGATTACGGCGCATCTGCGAGAGGATCGCCGGCATATCGTCGATGACGACATCGCGCGCCTCGCGGCGCAGATCTCCGTCCCGCTCAATCTGGAGATGGCGGCGATCCCCGAGATGCAGGCGATCGCGCTGCAGCACGGCCCGAATGCCGTCTGCCTCGTGCCCGAGCGCCGCGCCGAGCGCACCACCGAGGGCGGGCTCGATGTGGCGGGCGATTCCGCGCGGTTGCGGGGATTCATCGCGCCGCTCGCCGCGGCGGGCTGCCGGATCTCGCTGTTCGTCGCGCCCGAACCCGCGCAGATCGATGCCGCCGCGGCCATCGGTGCCGACATCGTCGAGCTTCACACCGGCGCCTATTGCGACCTGCACCTGGAGGGGCGTCTCAAAGCGCGCGACGCCGAACTCGACCGGATCCGGGCCATGGCCGGTCATGCCGCCGATGCCGGGCTCGAGGTCCATGCCGGGCACGGGCTGACCTATGACACGGTCGCGCCGATCGCCGCGATGACGCAGATCGCGGAGCTCAATATCGGGCATTTCCTGATCGCGGAGGCGCTCTTTCGCGGTCTTGGCGGTGCGATCGCCGAGATGCGCCAGTGCATGGACGCCGCGCGCGCGCCGTCATGATCCTCGGCATCGGCACCGATCTCGCCAATATCGACCGTATCGCGGGCACCTTGGCGCGTTTCGGCGACCGGTTCCGCAATCGCGTCTTCACCGAGACCGAGCGGCGCAAATCCGAGCGCCGCGCCGATGTCGCGGGAACCTACGCCAAGCGCTGGGCGGCCAAGGAGGCGTGTTCGAAGGCGCTCGGCACCGGGCTGCGCATGGGGATCGCGTGGCGCGACATGTCGGTGTCGAATCTGCACACCGGCCAGCCCGTGATGCATGTGACAGGTTGGGCCGCCGACCGGCTCGCCGCGATGACGCCCGACGGGCACGAAGCGTTCATCCATGTGACCCTCACCGACGATCACCCCTGGGCGCAGGCCGTGGTCGTGATCGAGGCGCGCCCCCGCTGACAACTTGACTTCGCACCGCCCGGCCCGCATGAAGCGCGGGGTTTCAGGCGGGGGTATGGCGCGGGCATGGCACAACAGACCGATACGGGCGGCGGCATCGTCGAGTCGATCAAGACCATCGTCTATGCGCTGCTGATCGCCGCGGTGTTTCGCACCTTGCTGTTTCAGCCGTTCTGGATCCCGTCGGGCTCGATGAAGGAGACGCTTCTCGTCGGGGACTTCCTGTTCGTCAACAAGATGGCCTATGGCTATTCGCAGTATTCCTGCCCCTTCGCCCTGTGCCCGATCGAGGGGCGGCTCTTCGGGTCGGAACCGGAATATGGCGACATCGTGGTGTTTCGCCATCCCGTGACCGGGGCGGATTACATCAAGCGGTTGATCGCGTTGCCCGGCGACGAGGTGCAGATGCGCGACGGGCAGGTCATCCTCAACGGCGAGGCGCTGCCGCAGGAGGATGCCGGCACCCATACCGAGCCCTACCTGCCGCAGGGCTCGATGGGCGGCTATCCGCGCTGCGCCAACGCCCCGGTCGGCGAGGGCGGCACCTGCGAGAAGACGCGCCTGCGCGAAACGCTGCCCAACGGGGTCAGCTACAACATCCTGCAGATCAGCGAAGGCTCGCCGGGCGACAACACCGATGCCTTCACCGTGCCCGAGGAGCACTACTTCTTCATCGGGGATAACCGCGACAACAGCCAGGACAGCCGCTTTCCGCAGGCCGTGGGCGGCGTCGGTTTCGTGTCCGAGGACAAGCTGATCGGCCGCACGCGCCATGTCGTGTTCTCCTCGGCGGGGGACTCGATGCTGTATTTCTGGACCTGGCGCAGCGACCGGTTCTTCGAGAGGCTGGAGTGAGACTGTCGGGCGAGCAGGCCGCCTTCGCGCGCCGCATCGGGCATGATTTTGCCCGGCCCGATCTTCTGCAGCGCGCGCTCACGCATCCCTCGATCGCCACGCAGTCGCGCCCCGACAACCAGCGGCTCGAGTTTCTCGGTGACCGGGTGCTCGGCTTGGTGATCGCCGAGGCGCTGATGCAGGCCGATGCCGGCGCGCGCGAGGGCCAGCTCGCGCCGCGCTACAACGCGCTGGTGCGCAAGGAGACCTGCGCCGACGTGGCGCGCGAGATCGGGCTCGGGGAGGTGCTTCGGCTCGGGCGTTCCGAGATGCTCTCGGGCGGGCGGCGCAAGGAGGCGCTGCTGGGCGACGCGATGGAGGCTGTGATCGCGGCGGTGCATCTCGATGGCGGCTTCGAGGCCGCGCGCGCGTTGGTGCTGCGGCTTTGGGGTGGGCGCATCGCGACCGCCGAGGATGGCGCGCGCGACGCCAAGACCGCGCTTCAGGAATGGGCGCAGGCGCGCGGCCAGCCGCCGCCGGCCTATGTCGAATGCGCACGCTCCGGGCCCGACCATGCGCCGCGCTTTGTTGTCGAGGCCCGGCTCGACAGCGGCGAGACCGCATCCGCCGAGGCCGGCAGCAAGCGCCAGGCCGAACAGGGCGCGGCGCGCGCATTGCTCGAACGCATGGAGGCCGGGCATGTCTGACGCGCCGACCCGCGCGGGCTTCGCCGCCCTCATCGGCGAACCCAACGCCGGCAAATCCACCCTGCTCAACCGCATGGTCGGGGCCAAGGTCTCGATCGTCACCCACAAGGTGCAGACGACCCGCGCGCGCATTCGCGGCATCGCCATGGCCGGGGCGAGCCAGATCGTCTTCGTGGACACGCCGGGCCTGTTTCGTCCGCGCCGCCGGCTCGACCGGGCGATGGTCGCTGCCGCCTGGGGCGGTGCGGCGGATGCCGATATCGTGGTGCTGCTGGTGGAGGCGCATCGCGGCCTCACGCCGGGCGTCGAGGCCGTGATCGCCGCGCTGCATGAGCGCGCCCGCCCCGGACAGCAGGTCGCGCTCGCCATCAACAAGATCGACAGGGTGAAGGCCGAGGCGCTGCTTGCGCTCACCGAGAAGCTCAACGCGGCCTACCCGTTCGCGGCCACCTTCATGATCTCCGCCGAGCGCGGCTACGGCGTCGAGGATCTGCGCGACTGGCTCGGCGCGCAGCTTCCCGAGGGGCCGTGGCTCTACCCCGAGGATCAGATCGCGGATGCGCCGATGCGCCATATCGCCGCCGAGATCACCCGCGAAAAGCTCACCCTGCGCCTGCATGAGGAACTACCCTATCAGCTCACCGTCGAGACCGAGAGCTGGCAGGACCGCAAGGACGGCTCGACCCGGATCGACCAGCTCATCTATGTCGCGCGCGACGGGCACAAGGGCATCGTGCTCGGTCATCGCGGCGAGACGATCAAGGCGATCAACCAAGCCGCGCGCGCAGAGATCGCCGAATTCCTCGGCCGCCCCGTGCATCTCTTCCTGCAGGTCAAGGTGCGCCCCGGCTGGCTGGAGGAAGCCGAGCGTTACGGCGAGATGGGGCTCGATTTCGGCGACGGGGACTGAGCGATGCCGGAGCCGCGGCTGACCTCGGATTTCTGGGTCCATGCCTATCTCGCGCGGCTGCGCCTTGCCGATATCCCCGCCTTCGTGACCGCGCATGGCGATCCGACGGCGGGGGCGGTGATGGTCAAGGTCAACACCCTCGACGGCAACGCCACGCTGTGGGAGCGCGCGCTCGATCCGCTGGCGGGGACGCGGCGCTGGATGGCGATCCGCTCGGGGGCGGACGGCGAGGTCGAGGCCGCGATCGCGCGCCAGCGTGGTTTTGACCCCGATCTGTGGGTGATCGAGATCGAGGATCGCGCCGGGCGTCACCTGCTCGACGAGCCGGGCCTGTCGGACTGAGCCGAGAGACGCCCGATCGCCCAAAGCCCGTACCCCGCCAGCAGGAACACCCCGGCAAGCGCCGCCATGTTGCCCGCCACTGCCCCCGCGCCGAGCGCCGCGACATCGAGAAACTGATAGGGATACCAGCCCCGCACCGCGCCGCCCCCGAGCGCGAGCCCGGCATAGAGCCCCGGCCAGATCAGCCATGCCAGCGGCGCATGCCAGGGCAGAGGCCGCGACGGCACCCAAAGCCACCAGCCGCAGACCATCGCCGGCAGCACCGTATGCAGACCCCGATCGGCCCACAGCGCGATACCGCGCGGATCCCACAGTTCAGCCAGCAGCAGGTGATAGACCAGCGCGACGACGATCATCGAGGCCGCCAGCATCCCGGTCGCCCAAGCCGCGCGGCGGCCGGTCAGTGCGACGGCCGCGAACAGCAGCACGCACATGAGCGCGGTCAGGTTGGTGAAGAAGGCCGACATCACCGCGAGCGATGCGACGCTTAGCGGCGCCACGCCGGTCACCTGCGCCGTCACCCAGGGCTGCGCGGCGAGCGATCCCGCCCCCACCAGCGCGATCGCGGCCGCGCCAAACCGCGCCGGGTTGCTCAAACGCGCCTGCATGCGCCTGACCATGACCCGCCGCAGCGGCCCCCGCAAGGGCTTGTCGCGGCGCTTTTGCGGCGGATATTGCCGGGTATGGATTGGCGCGACGAGGGCGCGCTTCTCTCCGTGCGCCGGCACGGCGAGAGCGCCGCGATCATCGAGGTCTTCACCGCCGCGCATGGCCGCCATGCCGGGGTGGTGCGCGGCGGCGCCGGGCGGCGCTTGACGCCGGTGCTGCAGCCCGGTGCGCAGCTCGACGTGACCTGGCGCGCCCGGCTCGACGAGCATCTGGGCCACTACACTGTCGAGCCGCTGCGCCAGCGCGCCGCCGGGCTGATGGGGGAGCGTGCCGCGCTGCTCGCGCTCTCATCGGTGTGCGGGCTGCTCGGCTTCACCCTGCCCGAACGCCAGCCCCAGCCCGCGCTCTACGCCGCCTCCACCGCGCTGCTCGACGAGCTCGGCGCGCCGGGCTGGCCACTGGCCTACCTGCGCTGGGAGATGCTGCTTCTGGAGCAGTCGGGCTTCGGGCTCGATCTCGGGCGCTGCGCGGTCACCGGGACGCGCGAGGATCTCGCCTATGTCTCGCCGCGCACCGGCCGCGCGGTGAGTCGGGCGGGGGCCGGAGACTGGGCCGGACGGCTCCTGCCGCTGCCTGCCTGCCTCATGGGCCAGGGGCCGGCGGATGCGTCCGATCTGCGCGACGGGCTCACAGTGACGGGGCATTTCCTCGCCAACCGGCTCGCCCCGGCGCTCGGCGAGCGGCCGCTGCCCGGTGCGCGTGCGCGCCTCGTCGCGGTGCTCGCCCCCTAGAGCGTGTCGCGTTTAATCGGCTTCATAGCCTGCTGCCTTGAAGAAGTTGTAGCACTCCTCGTCTGAGAACAGGTCGCAGACCTGGCCGACGGCTGCCCAGAGTTGATCGTAGGTTCGCGCAGCGGCCTTTCTG
>PUKW01000296.1 GCA_003550665.1 Paracoccaceae bacterium
ATGGGCATCATCCGCAACCAGTATGTCGGACGCACCTTCATCGAGCCCACCGAGCAGATCCGCGACATGGGCGTGCGGCTCAAGCTCAACGTCAACCGCGCGCTGATTCGCGGCAAGCGCATCGTGCTCGTCGATGACAGCGTCGTGCGCGGGACGACCTCGCTCAAGATCAAGCAGATGATCCTGGACGCGGGCGCGGCCGAGGTGCATTTTCGCATCGCGAGCCCGCCGACCTCCTGGCCATGCTTCTACGGCGTCGACACCCCCGAGCGCGACAAGCTGCTCGCCTCGCGCATGAGCGAGGACGAGATGCGCGATCATATCGGCGTCGACAGCCTGCGCTTCATCTCGCTCGATGGCCTCTACCGCGCCGCGGGGGAGGCCGGCGGGCGCGACCAGGCCGCGCCGCAATACTGCGACGCGTGCTTCTCCGGCGACTACCCGGTGCGCCCCTCGGACATGATCGACAATGGCCGCCTGACGGTGCGGCAGTCCGCCTGACGCTCAGGCGTTGAGCGCCGCGGCCACCGCGGCGCCGCACGCCTGCGTGCCCGCCGTGCCACGCAGATCGCCCGTGCGCGATGCGGGATCGGCGAGCACCGCCTCGATCGCCCGCACGATCGCCGCGCCGGCCTCCATGTGCCCGAGATGCTCGAGCATCATCGCCCCGGCCCAGATCTGGCCGATCGGGTTGGCGATCCCCTGTCCGGCGATATCGGGGGCCGAGCCGTGCACGGGCTCGAACAGCGAGGGAAAGGCGCGCTCGGGATTGATGTTGCCGGAGGGCGCGATGCCGATCGTGCCGGTGCAGGCCGGGCCGAGATCCGACAGGATATCGCCGAACAGGTTCGAGGCCACCACCACGTCGAACTTGTCCGGGTGCAGCACGAAGAGCGCGGCGAGAATGTCGATGTGATACTGCTCGACGGAGATGCCCGGATAGGATTTGTGCATCTCGGCCACGCGCTCGTCCCAGTAGGGCATGGTGATGGAGATGCCGTTCGACTTTGTCGCCGAGGTGAGCCGCCCGCTGCGCTGACCGGCGAGGTCGAACGCGTAGCGCAGGATGCGGTCCACGCCGATCCGGCTCATCACCGTCTCCTGGATGACGACCTCACGCTCGGTGCCGGGATACATGCGCCCGCCGATGGAGGAATACTCCCCCTCGGTGTTCTCGCGCACGATCATCATGTCGATATCGCCTGGCCCGCGATCCGCGAGCGGCGAGCGCACCCCAGGCATCAGCCGCGCCGGGCGCAGATTGACATACTGATCGAATTCGCGGCGAAACTGCAGCAGCGAGCCCCACAGCGAGATGTGATCGGGCACCGTGTCGGGCCAGCCGACGGCGCCGAAGAAGATCGCGTCATGCCCGCCGATGCGCGCACGCCAGTCCGCGGGCATCATCGTGCCATGCGCCGCGTAATAGGCGCAGCTCGCGAAATCGAAATGATCGAATTCGAGCCCGATATCGAAGCGCTGCGCCGCCGCTTCGAGCACGCGCAGCCCCTCGGGCATCACCTCGGTGCCGATGCCGTCCCCGGCGATCACCGCGATCCTGTGGGTTTCGGTGGGCATGCGCGATCCTCCCTGCGTGACGCGATCCTGCACCGATATTCGCCCCGCGGGGGTCCGGATTGCAAGACCCACGCGGCGCCATTGCATGTCGCGCGAAAGCGGGGACCGTTCTTGTGCTCTTTTATCATGCGCTTTCAATATTTTAGAGGGCGGCGCGTGAACGCTAATGAACGCGACGCGCTCTAATGAGGCGGGTCATCCGTATCGCCCAGCGCCGCCTCGATATAGAGCTTGCGCACCAGCACCATCGCCACCACGGTGAGCGGCGCGGCGAGGATGAAACCCGCCACCCCGAACCACAGCCCCATCAGCGCCTGCGCCGCGATCGTCACTGCCGGCGCGAGCCGCACCGTCTTCTGATAGATCAGCGGCAGCAGGATCGTGCTCTCGATGTTCTGCACCACGAGATAGAAGATCAGTACCACGAAGCCGGTCTGCGGCCCGTCCGCGAAGCCTATCGCGACGACCGGAATGCCGGCGAGCACCGGGCCCAGATACGGCACGAAGGTCAGCAGCGCCGTGATCAGCGCCAGGCTGAGCCAGAATTCGATCCCGATCACGAACAGCCCCGCCCCGATCGAGACCCCGAGGATCGCCATCGAGGCGAGATGCGCGATAAACCACCAGCGCAGCGCATGCGCCGCCGCGCTCAGCGTCTCGTCGATCAGCGCGCGCTGCCGCGGCGGCACGAGCCGGATGAAACCCCTGCGGTAGAGCGCCGGATCGACGGCCAGAAAGCCGGCCATGATCACCAGCAGGACGGTGCTGACCAGCGCGCCGAAGGTGGTCATGCCGACCGCGCCGAGATGGGCGACGAGCTGATTGACGCCGCCGAAGAGCTGCGCGCCGTTATCGTCCATGTTGTCGAGCAGGTCGTTCGTCCAGCCATCCGGCGCGAGCCACCAATCGCGCGCGACTTCCACGAGTTCCGTGAGCCGGTCGCGCAGCGCGTCGAACTGCGCGATGACAGGCGGCAGAACCGTCGCCCCGACCGCCGCTATCGCCCCGACGACCCCCGCGCAGACCACCGCGAGCGCGGCCGCGCGCGGCAGGCGCGCGCGCCGGCGCAACCCCTCGGCGAGACCGTCGATCCCCACCGCCAGGATCACCGCGGCGAACACCACGAGCAGCACGTCGCTCAGCGCCCAGGCCGCCGCGACCGCGGCGGCCGCGATCAGCACGATCTCGGCGCGCGCCCAGCTTGCGCCCGGCCGGGGCGCCTGCGGGTCGCGGTCCTCATGCATGCTGCAGGCCTCCTGTCGACTCGGGGCGACGCGTCAGAATGCCCGTCGCAGCCCCGGCGCCCACGGGCCAGCCTGCACCCGCACGCTGCGCGGATCGCCGCCGGCGCGGGTCAGCCGCCGTCGCGGTCATCCCTGTCGCTGCGCCCCTGTTCGCGCTGCTTGAGCGCGACTTCGAGACCGAAAAGGAAGGCATCGAGCAGCGGCGCGATTCCGGTGACGCTGCGCGCACCCGGCTGCGGCTCCTCGGCGGCAAGGGCCGGCGTGCGGCGCCGCGGCCGTGCGACCACGAGCAGCACGAGCGCGACCCCGACGAAGCCGGATCCGACGGTCAGGCTCGCGAAAAGCGCATCGCGCAGCTGCGACAGGTAGAGCCACAGCGCGGCGGTGAGAAAGATCACCCCCGCCAGCAGCAGCGCCGCCGCCGCCCCCTGCAGCGCGAGCCGCCGCGCAATCTCCCGGATGGCGCGCTGCAGTGCCGCGATGGCCGCGTCCATCGGCTTACCTCCGCGTCAGCAGGAGCCCCACGAGGCAGCCGAGCCCCGCCGCGATCCCGATGGCCACACCCGGCTGGCGGGTCACCGCCTTCTCGGCCTGCTGCGACAGCCCGTCGGCACAGGCATTGAGCACGCGCGCCGCGCGCTCGGCGGCCTCGCTGCGCTTTGCGGGCCCCGCGCTCGCGCCGCCGTCGGCAAGGTCGGACAGCAGATCCGTCAGCCCCTTGAGCTCGCCGCGCAGCTCCTCGATCTGCCGGGCAAGCTCCTCAACGCTCGGCGCCTCGTCACCCGATGAACTCTGCTTGTTTGCCATCCTGCGCCCCCTGACCAAATTCGCCGCTCCGTCAGCGGCCTGTCAGCGGAATCTAACCTTTCCTGCGCGATGAGGAAACGGGGAAACGCCGTTTTCCGCGCGCAGCACCCGGAGCGCCGCGCGGCGGCAGGCCCGCGGGCGCCGGCGGGCTCAGCCGCGCGGTTCGAGGAGGATTTCGGGCTCCGGCCCCTCGTCGCGCCAGTCCTCGCGCCGGCGGATGACGAGCGTGGCGTTGCGGCGCATCTGTTCGAGTGCGGGCTCGGATTGCAGATACGCCGTGAGCCGGCGCCGCTCGGTCGGCGACAGGCTCAGCCGGTCGAGCGGCCGCCCGTCGCCGCCGCGCATCGCGTCAGGCGGCAGGGTCCGGCCGGATTTCTCCTCGGCGATCAGGAGCGCCCAGGCAAGCACCATCTCGTCGCGCAGCATCCGGTTCGTGCCGCCCTGGTCGAAGCGCTTGAGCCGGTCGAGCCGGGACGAAAAGCTGCTCATCGGGATCGACCGTCTGGGGATCGGCAGATCCGTCGTGGTCAGCGTGCTGGCCGGGGTCGGGCCGGCAAGATCGAGGAAGGGCACCGTCTCGCCGTCGAGGGCGACGGAAAGCTCGTCGAGGCCGCGCCGTCCGGTCGGCCCGGCGCAGGCGGCGAGCCCCGCCGGCACCGCAGCGACCAGGCCGATCCGTCCCGCCGCCGCCAGCATGTCCCGTCGCGTGATTCTGTGTGCGCCGTCACTCATGGGTTCCCTCCGGTCGCGCTCCGGCGGATATAACCCGACACGCGCCGAGGTCCAACGCCCCTCGGCGCCCCCATTGACATGGCGCGCGCGCGGGTCTAACGCCGCGCCATTGGTGTTGGTGGCCCCCGCGAGGGGAGGCCTGTCGCCCTCGGCCGCCCAGGGCCGGGGGAAAGGACAACGCCCTTCACGCATGAAGGAGATCAGACGGTGACCAAACGCACCTCTGCCAAGTACAAGATCGACCGCCGCATGGGCGAGAACATCTGGGGCCGCCCCAAGAGCCCCGTCAACCGGCGCGAATACGGCCCCGGCCAGCACGGCCAGCGCCGCAAGCAGAAGCTGTCGGATTTCGGCCAGCAGCTCAAGGCCAAGCAGAAGCTCAAGGGCTATTACGGCGACCTGACGGAAAAGCAGTTCCGCCGCATCTATTCCGAGGCCGAGCGCGTCAAGGGCGACACCGGCGAGCAGCTCATCGGCCTGCTCGAGCGCCGGCTCGACGCCGTGGTCTACCGCGCCAAGTTCGTGCCCACGGTCTTCGCGGCGCGGCAGTTCGTCAACCACGGCCATGTCGAGGTCAACGGCAAGCGCGTGAACATCCCCTCCTATCGGGTCAAGGAGGGCGACGTTATCGCGGTGCGCGAAAAGTCGCGCCAGCTCGCCGTGGTGCTCGAGGCGAGCGGCCTCGCCGAACGCGACGTGCCCGACTACCTCGAAGTCGATCACTCCAAGATGACCGCGACCTTCACGCGCACCCCCGCACTCGGCGACGTGCCGTATCCGGTGCAGATGGAGCCCAACCTCGTGGTCGAGTTCTACGCCAAGAACTGATCGGCCCGCCGGGTCGCAGTGCTGAGGGCCGCGCCTGCCGGGCGCGGCCTTTTTTGCATGCCAGGGACCGCCGGGACGCACGGGCATGGCAGTTTGGCAACGCTCCACGAATTCCACCGCACACGCGGCGGGTTGCGACGGTTCGGCGGCTGGTGTCCACCGGTCATGCCCGCTAGAACAGCGGCAGCTGGCTGGGAGCAATCCGATGACTGACCGCATCCGCCCGAAGCCGGGCATCCTGGACATTCCGCTCTACGAGGGCGGACAGTCGCGGGTGCCCGGGATGGGCGATGTCGTCAAGCTTTCCTCGAACGAGAACCCCTTCGGCCCGAGCGAGACCGCGATCGAGGCCTTCCGCCGCGGCGCCCACCAGCTGCACCGCTATCCGTCCGCGCACCATTCCGAGCTGCGCGCCGCGATCGCCGCCGTGCACGGGCTCGACGCCGAGCGGGTCATCTGCGGCGTCGGCTCCGACGAGATCATCACCTTCCTGTGCCAGACCTATGCCGCGCCCGGTGACGAGGTCGTCTACTCGCAGCATGGATTCCTGATGTATCGCATCTCGGCGCTCGCCGCCGGGGCCACGCCCGTCGAGGTGCCCGAGCAGGAGCGCAGCGCCGATCCCGAGGCGATCCTCGCCGCCTGCACGAAGCGCACCCGGCTGGTCTTCCTCGCCAACCCGAACAATCCCACCGGCACGATGCTGGACGCCGGCACCGTCGCCAATCTGGCCGCGCGGTTGCCCGCGCGCGCGATCCTCGTGCTCGACGGGGCCTATGCCGAATATGTCGAGGATTTCGACGGCGGCGCATCGCTCGTCGACGCGCGCGAGAATGTCGTGATGACGCGCACCTTCTCCAAGATCTACGGCCTTGGCGGGTTGCGCGTCGGCTGGGGCTACGGGCCGGGCGACATCATCGCCGCGCTGTCGCGGGTGCGCGGGCCGTTCAACCTCGCCACGGTGCAGCAGGAAACCGCCATCGCGGCGCTAGCCGATCAGGACCACGTCGAGAAATGCCGCGCCGACAATGCGCGCATGCGCGACTGGCTGGCGCAGGCGCTCAAGGAGATCGGCGTCCCGTCGGACCCGTCATACGCCAATTTCATCCTCGCGCGCTTCGAAAACGCGGCCGAGGCCGAGGCCTGCGACGCGCATCTCAAGTCGCAGGGGCTGATCGTGCGACGTGTGGGGGCATATCAGCTGCCGAATTGTCTGCGTATCACCGTGGGCGACGAGCCCTCCTGCCGGCGCGTGGCTTATGCGGTGGCGCAGTTCAAGGGCCTGCGCTGATGGCCGCCATCTACCGGCGCGTCGCGCTGATCGGGCTCGGGCTGATCGCGTCGTCGATGGCGCTGGCGATGCGGCGCGCGGGGCTGGCCGAGGAAATCACCGGTCATGCGCCCAGCGCCGGAACCCGTGCCGCCGCGCAGGAACTCGGGCTCGCGGACGGCCTCCACGAGACGGCCGCCGGCGCCGTTGCGGGGGCCGATCTGGTCGTGCTGTGCGTGCCGGTGGGCGCGATGGGGCCGGTGGCCGAGGCGATCGGGCCGCATCTCGCGCCCGGCGCCACGCTGACCGATGTGGGCTCGGTCAAGCAGGCCGTGATCGCCGCGGTGGCGCCGCATCTGCCCGAGGGCGTGCATTTCGTCCCCGGCCATCCGCTCGCCGGGACCGAACATTCGGGCCCGCGCGCGGGCTTTGCGGAGCTGTTCGAGAACCGCTGGTGCCTGCTCACGCCCGAGGGCGCCGACCGCGACGCCGTGGACCGGCTGCGGGCGCTCTGGGAGGGGATGGGCGCGCATGTCGAGGAGATGGACGCGGCGCATCACGACCTCGTCCTTGCCGTGACCAGCCATGCGCCGCATCTGATCGCCTACACGATGGTCGGCGTGGCCGACGACCTGCGCCGCGTCACCGACAGCGAGATCATCAAGTATTCCGCCGCCGGGTTTCGCGATTTCACCCGCATCGCCGCCTCCGATCCGACGATGTGGCGCGACGTGTTCCTGACCAATCGCGAGGCGACGCTGGAGATCCTCGGCCGCTTCACCGAAGAGCTCTTCGCGCTGCAGCGCGCCATTCGCACCGGCGACGGCGATCACCTGCATGGCTACTTCACCCGCACCCGCGCGATCCGGCGCGGCATCATCGAGGCCGGCCAGGACACCGACGCGCCCGATTTCGGCCGCGTGCCCCGGCGCTAGAGCATGTCGCGCAAAAGTGGGGACCGGTTTTTACGCTCCTCGGGCATGCGATTTCAATAGGTTAGAGGGCGGCGCGTGAATGCGAATGAACGCGACGCACTCTAACGGCCTCAGCCCTCCTGCAGGCTGGCGACGCCCAGCGCGCCCTCGGCGCGCGCCTGCATGGCGGCAGCGGCGGCATGGGCAGCGGCGGCGGTGGTGAAATAGGGGATCTTCTCGTAGAGCGCGACGGCGCGGATGTCGCGGCTGTCCTCGACGGCCTGCGCCCCCTCGGTCGTGTTCATCACCAGCGCGATCTCACCGTTCTTGAGCCGGTCGACGATGTTGGGCCGGCCCTCATAGACCTTGTTGACCGTCGAGCACTCGACCCCGGCGTCGCGCAGGAAGGCCGCGGTGCCGCGTGTCGCCGTAATGGTGAAGCCCCGGGCGCGTAGCGTCCGCGCGGTCTCGCGCATCGCCTCGGTCTTGTCAGCGTTTCGGATCGACAGGAACACCTCGCCGCCCTCCGGAAGCGGGTTGCCCGCACCGAGCTGCGCCTTCAGAAACGCCAGCGGAAACGACGTGTCGCGCCCCATCACCTCGCCTGTGGAGCGCATCTCCGGGCCGAGCAGCGTATCGACGCCGGGAAAGCGCGCGAAGGGCAGCACGGCCTCCTTGACGGAGAAATGCGGCGTCTCGGCGGGCGCGAGCGTGAATGCCGAGAGCTTCTCCCCCGCCATCAGCCGCGCCGCGATCGAAGCGATGGGCGA
>PUKW01000116.1 GCA_003550665.1 Paracoccaceae bacterium
CCGCCCACGCGCACCGGCACCTCGATCGCGCGACGGCGCTCATAGGTGTCGAGCATCGCGGCGTCCCCGAGTGTCTCGGGCCTCGCGCGCGCAAGTTCGAGCAGGATCGCGAGATCGGCGAGGCTCATGTTCAGCCCCTGCGCGCCGATGGGGGGGGCGACATGCGCGGCCTCTGCCATCAGCGCGGTGCGCTGCGCGGTAAAGCGGCGCGCGATCTGCGAGATGATCGGCCAGACCGTGAGCTGCGAGGCGCGGGTGAGCGGTCCGAGCACCCCGCAGGAGCGCGCCGTCATCGCCTCGGCGAAATCTGCGTCGCAGAGCGCGCGCAGCCGCCGGATCTCCGGGCCGCGCTCCATCCACACCACCGCCGAGGCAGGCACCCCGTTCTGATCGGGCAGTGGCACGAGCGTGAAGGGGCCGCCCGACAGGTGGATCTCGGTCGAGACATTGTCATGCGCCAGCGGATGCGTCACCGCGAAGGCCAGCGCCTTCTGCCCGTAGCGCGCCGTGCGCACGCCGATCCCGGCCGCCTCGCGCACCGGCGATCCACGGCCATCGGCGCCGATCAGCAGCCGCGCTTCGATGCGCGCGCCATCCGACAGCCGCACCAGCGCCGTCGCCTCGCGGGTCGTTACCCCGGCGAAACCGGTCCCGGGGCGAAAATCGACCGTCGGTAGATCGCGCAGCCGGGCCACGAGCTCGCGCCGCAGGAGCCAGTTGGGCAGGTTCCATCCAAAGGGCTGATCGGAGATTTCCGCGGCGTCGAAATCATGCGTCGCACGCGGCGCGGGCGGATCCCCGTCCGCGTCGATCAGGCGCATCACCTGCAGCGCCGTGGCCTCCGGGGCGAGCCTGTCCCAGACCCCCGCGGCGCGCAGCAGCGCCACGGCCGGCTGCAGGAAGGCGGTGCTGCGAAGATCGGCGCCGTCGTCATCCGCATCCGTCACCGGCGGCGCCGGATCGACGCAGACGACCCGGAACCCCTCCGCCCCAAAGGCCGCCGCCGCGACCAACCCGGCGACGCCGCCGCCAGAGATCAGGATGTCGGTCTGTTCACGCTGCATCACGGCCCACCTTAGCCGGCCGCGCGCTGCTGTCCAGCGTGCTCATCCCGTGGTCATCACGACGATCGTGACAAACACGAGCGCCGTTGCAATGACCGCCCCGATCGTCAGTGCGGGCAGGCCCCAGGTCATTGCCGCCATTATCGCCAGGCTCACGATCGCGACGAGCAGATACCAGACATTGTCCGAATCCCCCTCCATCAGATCGCGCGCGATCCAGCCGATCACCGGGATCGCGAAGAAAGCGCGTTGCAGTCTGGTGTATTCCGCCATGCTGCTCCTCCATCCTTGCCGCTCGACTCGACACGCATCAGCTAGGTCCGCAGCGCCAGCGGCGCAACAGCGCGCATTGCCGCAGTGCGGCATCACGCGGTCAGCCGCGCAAGAAAGGCGCTGAGGTTGTCGGTGTGGTGATCGATATGCGGGCCCGGCGCAGGCTCGGGCGCGACATGCACGGTGCGCATGCCGAGCGCGTGCGGCGCGCGCAGATTGCGCGGATCGTCCTCGAACATCGCCGCACGCGCCGGGGTGAGGCCATCCGCGGCGAAGACGGTGTCGAAGGCGGCGGGCTCGGGCTTGGGCCTGTAGCCCGCATGCTCCACGCCGTAGACCGCGTCGAACAGCCCGTCGAGCCCGCGCGCGGCGATGACACGCGCGGCATAGGGCGCGCTGCCATTGGTGTAGACGATGCGCCGCCCGGGCAGCGCGGCGATGTGCGCGGCGAGGTCGGGATCGGGGACGAGGACGCTGAAATCGATGTCGTGGACCTGCTCGAGATAGGGATCCGGCGCAATGCCGTGCTCGGCCATGAGCCCCGCCAGCGTGGTGCCGTAATCGGCCCAGTAGACGCGGCGCAGGCGCTGCGCCTCGGCCTCGGTCACACCGAGCGCCTCAACGATGAAATCCGTCATGCGCGCCGCGACCTGCTCGAAGAGCCGGATTTCGGGCGGGTAGAGCGTCTGGTCGAGGTCGAAGACCCAGTCCGTGATCGCGGAGAAATGCTGTTGCGGCATGGATCGCTGATAGCGGCGGCGCGGCCGCGGGGCAAGCGCGGGCTCAGTGGTCTTGCAACGGGCCCCGTGGCGGGCCTAGGCTTCGCCTACCCGGCGGAGTGCCCGATGCCCGATCCAAGACCCCCTCACAGCGACGCCTATCACCTCATTCTCGAGGCGATCGACACCGGCGCCTACAAGCCCGGCGACCGGCTCGTGGAGTCCGAACTCGCCGAACGGTTCGGGATGTCGCGCACGCCGATCCGCGAGGCGCTGCAGCGGCTCGAGACGCAGTCGCTGCTGGCGCGGGACGGGCGCAGCCTGATCGTCGCCTCGCTCGATCACAACCAGCTCGCCGAGCTCTATGTCGTGCGCTCCGAGCTCGAGGGGCTGGCCGCGCGGCTCGCGGCGCGCCACGCGACCGACGAGGAGATCCGGGTGCTCGCGGCGATGGTCGAGGATGATCGCGCGCTGCTCGCGGATCCGGTCGCGATGAGCCGCGCCAACCGGCGGTTTCACAAGCAGATCCATCTCGCGTCGCACAATCGGTATCTCGTCCAGCAGCTCGACCTAGTCTATCGCTCGATGGCGCTCCTGGCGACGACGTCGCTCGCCGCCGAAGGGCGCGGCGCGACGGCGCTGGCCGAGCACACCGCGATCGTCGAGGCGATCCGCGACGGCGATGCCGAGGGCGCATACGCCGCGCTCAAGCAGCACATCTCGCGCGCCTTCGAAACCCGGCTGCGCCAGGACGCCGGCGAGGCGGGGCGCCTCTGACGCGATCAGCGGCCGAAATCGTGCAGCCCGTGCGCTGTCTTGTCCCAGTAGAATGGCTTCGTGAGCAGCTCCCACAGCGCCTTGTAGGCGGCGATCGCGCCGAGCGGAAAATACAGGTGGAGCATCGGCACCCATTTGCGCAGGAAGCGATGCTTCTCGCCCGACACGCCGAGAAACGCGATGGTCATGTTGACCAACTCCGAGACGACGAAAAGCGTCGCCAAGCCGAGCATGAGCTCGGTCGAGACGACATCGCCGAGCGGGTGCCACAGCCCCAGCGCAACGAGCCAGAAGGACCACAACAGCGGCGCGAGCAGGTATTGTGACACCGTCGCGAGAAAGACCACCTGCAGCCCGAGAACCCGCCACGCCCCCAGGGCGCGCAGCGTGGCGCGCGGCGTGCGCATATGAACGACATAGGTGATCATGAAGCCCTTGAGCCAGCGCGAGCGCTGCTTGATCCAGGCGACGGGGCGGCAATTGGGCTCCTCCTCGGTGGTGGTCGAGATAACCTCGGTACGGTAACCGAAGCGCGCCAGCCGGATGCCGAGATCGGCATCCTCGGTGACGTTGTGCGCGTCCCAGCCGCCGACCTCCTCGATCACCTCGCGGCGCAGGAACAGTGTCGTGCCGCCGAGCGGCAGCGCGAGTCCCAGCCGCTGAATCCCGCGCAGCAGGATGCGAAACCATGCCGCATATTCGATGGTGAAGCAGCGCGCGATCCAGTTCGTCGCGGGGTTGTAGAAATCGAGGATGCCCTGCACGCAGCCGAGCTCGGGGCCGCGGGCATGGAAATGGCGCACGACGATGTGGATCTGGTCGGGATCGGGGGCGTCCTCGGCGTCGTAGATGCCGACGATGCTGCCGCGGGCGAACAGCATCGCGTGATTGAGCGCGCGCGGCTTGGTGCGGATCGAACCCTCGGGCACCGAAACGACCCGCATCCAGCCGGGAAGATCGGCGTTCTCGAGCGCGTCGCGGGTGGCGTGGTCATCGGCCTCGATGACGAGGATCACGTCGAGCAGGGCGCGCGGGTAGCGCAGGCGGCCCAGGCGCTCGACGAGCCGAGGCGCGATGTCGGGCTCGCGGCACATCGGCACCAGTATCGAGACAGTGGGCAGCCGCGCGACGGTGACATCGGGTGTTGCGCCCGTGCCGCGCGGGCTCGTCAGCCAGGCGATCGCGGCCGCAGCGCGGAGCCCCACGAGCAAGAGCAGCGTCAGCGCCGTCCACGCGACCAGCATCAGCATCAGCGTGGTCGGCGTGACGGCGATCAGCATCGCACCGACCCCCGCCACCCCCGCCGCGATCCAGCCGGCGGCGCGGGCGTTCCAGCGCCGGCAGCTGGCGGCGGCCGGCAGCCGGGTTTCGGCATGATGCGCCAGCGCGCGCCCACGGGCCCGAAGCACCCCGGCCTCGAGCGCTGACGGGGCGATCACGGCCATGGCGACGGGGCCGAAGAGCGCCGCGAGGCGCGCGCGGTCACTCTCGAAACGCCCCGGATGCGTCGTGGCGATCATCGTCACACCGCCCATGCGGCGCAGCGGCAGCAACCCGTCCTGCAGGCAGCGTTCCGGCCCGAGCCGGTCGATCAGGGCCGGGTCGGGGGCCAGCGCGGCGAGATCGACAGGCGTGCTGCCGAAATGGGCGGCGATTGCCTCGGTATACTCGACCTCGCCGATCAGCCCCTGCCGCAGCAGGATATGGCGCAGCGGGGTCTCGTGACGGATCTGTTCCGCGCGCACCTGCGTCAGTTGGGCGGGCGTCAGCGAAGCTCGCTGCAGCACGGCGCCGTCGAGCGGGTCGATGGCGCGCGGTTGCGGGCTGTGCCGCCCCGCGGGCGCCGAGGCTGTGTGATCGTCGGAGCGCATCGACCGGGCCGCCGCTTCGGACAGGGTGCGCGAAGCCTTGCATTTTAGTGGTTAATTTCCGGTTAATCTCCGCGTCAGGAGCATCACACGCGATCAGGCGGCAGACGCGCCGCCAGCGCGCATGTGGCCGACGAAGCGATCGAACAGATAGGTGCTGTCCTGCGGTCCCGGGCTCGCCTCGGGGTGATACTGCACCGAGAAAACCGGCGCATCGGCCATCCGCAGTCCGCAATTGGAGCCGTCGAACAGGCTGCGATGGGTCTCGATCACGCCATCGGGCAGTGTCTGGCTGTCGACCGCGAAGCCGTGATTCATCGAGGTAATCTCGACCTTGCCGGTCTCCAGGTCCTTGACCGGGTGGTTGGCGCCGTGATGGCCGTGATTCATCTTCACGGTCCGCGCGCCGAGCGCGAGGCCGAGCATCTGATGCCCCAGACAGATGCCGAAAAGCGGCACGCCCCGCTCCAGAACCCCGCGGATCATCGGCACGGCGTATGCGCCCGTTGCCGCCGGGTCACCGGGGCCGTTGGACAGGAACACGCCCTCCGGCTCGTGGGCGAGCACATCCTCGGCGGTGGCCGTCGCCGGCAGGACCGTCACCTCGCAGCCCGCCGAGGCGAGACAGCGCAGGATGTTGCGCTTGGCGCCGTAATCGATCGCGACGACGCGGTGACCCGGCCCGGTGCGCCGGGTGTGCCCCGCGGGCCACTGCCAGCGCAGCTCGTCCCAGCGATAGGTCTGCGCACAGGTCACGTCGCGGGCCAGGTCGCGCCCCTCGAGCCCCGCAAAGCCGCGCGCACGCGCCACCAGCGCCGCGATGTCGAAGTGCCCCGAGGGCTCATGCGCGAGCGCCACATGCGGCGCGCCCTGCCGCCGGATCGCGCGCGTCAGCCGGCGCGTATCCACGCCCCCGATGCCCACGCGCCCGTGCCGCGCGAGCCAGCCGCCGAGATCCTCCGCAGCGCGCCAGTTCGACGGCGCGGTCGGGTCCCAGCGAACCACCATGCCGTCGGCCACGGGCGCGGCGGTCTCGTCATCCTCGGGGTTGGTGCCGGTATTGCCGATATGCGGGAAGGTGAAGGTGACGACCTGCCCGGCATAGGAGGGGTCGGTCATGATCTCCTGATAACCCGTCATCGCCGTGTTGAAGACGAGCTCGGCCTCGGCGGCGCCGGTGGAGCCGAAACCGCGGCCACGGAACACCGTGCCGTCGGCGAGGGCGAGACAGGCGGTGGGCGCGGCGGCGGACATGAGCGACTCCTGTGTGATCGGCGCGCAAGGTATGGGGCGCTGCAGGGCGGGTCAAGCGAAAGCGGCGGTGGGATTAAACGAAGTGAAAACAGATACTTGAATTGCATGCGGCGGTATTGCGGCGGCGCGGCGGGGGCGGTATGCTCGCCCGGGGCAAGAGGATGCGGACATGGACCTGCGCGAGAGGATCAATGCGGCCCTCAAGGAGGGCATGCGCGCGAAGGACAAGGGCCGGTTGGCGACGCTGCGGCTCATCAATGCCGCGATCAAGGATCGCGATATCGCCAGCCGCGGCGCCGACGGGGACGGGCGCGTGAGCGACGACGAAGTCCGCGCGATTCTGAGCCGCATGATCAAGCAGCGCCGCGAGAGCGCGCGCGCTTACGAGGAGGGCGGGCGGCTGGAGCTGGCCGAGAGCGAGCGCGCAGAGATCGACGTGATCGAGGAGTTCCTGCCGCGCCAGCTTCCCGACGACGAGATCGACGCGGCCATCGACGCGGCCATCGCCGAGCTCGGCGCCGGCTCGATCCGTGACATGGGTCGGGTGATGGGCCGGCTGAAGGAGCGCCACACCGGCCAGATGGATTTCACCCGCGTCGGATCGCGCGTGAAGGCGCGTCTCGGCGGGAGCTGACGGCCGCCGGGACCGGCAGCTGCGCCCAGGGCGCCGGTCTCAGCGAAGCCGGGCCAGCACGCGCTCGAGTTCTGCGTGCAGCTCGCGCCGCTCCGCCGGGGTCAGGAAGGCGCCGAGTTCCACGTCCCGACCGCCACCCTCCAGCACGAGATAATCCTCGACGGGGCCGTCCTCGGCCCGCAGCGTCAGCCGCAGCCAGTAGGGATTGGCCTCCCAGTCGAACACCCGCCCGCCGGGCTCGCGGCGCACCAGCTCGACCGCATCGGACCAGATGCGCAGCTCCTCGAGGATGCGCCCGTCGCGCGTGCTGCGGCGCAGGGCATACCAGATCGCGGCAAAGACGATCACCACGAAAGGCAGGAGCCCCCACAATACCGGGGTGCCGAGCACCGCCAGAAGCGGGACCGCCACGAGCCCGGCGCTCAGCGCGAAGAAGGTCACGAAGCCGCGATTGGGCAGCGAGCGATGCGGCCAGAGGTGCAGCTCCGCCGCCGGCGGCCGGCCCTCCTGACGTGACAAGGCCCCGGGCGTCTCCGGGGCCTTGTCCAGTCGTCGCAGCCATTGCACGGGCATGGCGTTGCCTCAGTGGGCGTGGCCCTTGTCCCAGTCCTCGCGCTTGGGGAGCGTTTCGAAGGTGTGCTCCGGCGGCGGGGAGGGCAGGGTCCACTCCAGCGTGTCGGCGTGCTCGTTCCAGTAGTTCTTCTCGTCGATACGGGCGCCGTGGCGCAGGGTGTAGTAGACGATCCCGAGGAAGAACAGGAACGACGCGAACGAGATGAAGGCGCCGATCGAGCTGACATAGTTCCACAGCGCATAGGCTTCGGGATAGTCCACGTAGCGCCGCGGCATGCCCTGTCGGCCGAGGAAGTGCTGCGGGAAGAAGGTGATGTTGGAGCCGATGAACATGGTCCAGAAATGCACCTTGCCGGCCCATTCGGGGTACTGGCGCCCCGACATCTTGCCGATCCAGTAATAGATCCCGGCAAACAGCGCGAAGACGGCGCCCAGCGACATCACGTAGTGGAAATGCGCGACCACATAGTAGGTGTCGTGATAGAGCCGGTCCACCGGCGCCTGGGCGAGCACAACGCCCGTCACGCCGCCCACGGTGAACACGAACAGAAAGCCCATCGCCCACAGCATCGGCGTGCGGAACTCGATCGAGCCACCCCACATCGTCGCGATCCAGCTGAAGATCTTGATGCCGGTGGGCACCGCGATCACCATCGTGGCCAGCATGAAATAGGTCTGCTGGGTCACGCTCATGCCGACCGTGTACATGTGGTGCGCCCAGACGACGAAGCCGAGCACCCCGATCGCCACCATTGCATAGACCATGGGCAGGTAGCCGAAGACCGGCTTGCGCGAGAAGGTCGCGATGACGTGGCTGATGATGCCGAAGCCGGGCAGGATGATGATGTAGACCTCCGGATGGCCGAAGAACCACAGGAGGTGCTGGTACAGCACCGGGTCGCCGCCGCCGGAGGCATCGAAGAAGGTGGTGCCGAAATTGCGGTCGGTCAGCAGCATGGTGATGGCGCCGGCGAGCACCGGCAGCGCCAGCAGGATCATCCAGGCGGTGATGAAGATCGACCAGGCGAAGAGCGGCACCTTGTGCAGCGTCATGCCTGGCGCGCGCATGTTCAGGAAGGTCGTGATGATGTTGATCGCGCCGAGAATCGACGACGCGCCCGAGACATGCACCGCGAAGATGGCAAGGTCGATCGCGAAGCCGCTCTCCGTCGTCGAAAGCGGCGGATAGAGCACCCAGCCCACGCCCGTGCCCGTCTGTCCCGAGCCCCCGGGGGCGAAGAGCGACACGACCGCGAGCGACGAGCCGGCCACGAACAGCCAGTAGGACAGGTTGTTGAGCCGCGGAAACGCCATGTCCGGCGCGCCGATATGCAGCGGCATGAAGTAGTTGCCAAAGCCCCCGAACAGCGCCGGGATCAGCACGAAGAACATCATCAGCACGCCATGCGCGGTGATGAGAACGTTCCACAGATGCCCGTTGGGCGAGCATTCGCCCTCCGGCGCGGGCGTCAGCCGCGCCCCTTCGGTGCACATGTACTCCACGCCCGGGGTCATCAGCTCCAGACGCATGTAGACCGTGAAGGCCACAGCGATGAACCCGACGATGCCGGCAGTAAACAGATACAGGATGCCGATGTCCTTGTGGTTCGTCGACATGAACCAGCGGGTGAAGAAACTCCGCGTGTCTTCGTGCCCGTGTGCGGCTGCGTCGGCCATGCGCTGCTCCCGTTGCAAGTCTTTCACGTGGCCGGATCGCGCCCGGCGTCCACGGCTTTCTAGAAGGTGATCGCGCCGCGGGCAATGTACGACAGTGCCGCAGGGGCGGAAAAATCGCGCCGTGCGGCGCGTGCGTCAGAAGGACGCGACCGCCGCGCTGCTGCGTGTGGGCGCGAATCCGGCCTCGAATTCCGCGCGGAGCGCGGTGTCGAGATCGGGCATGGTCACCGGCAGCCCCAGATCCACGAGGCTCGTCACCCCGTGACCGGCGATGCCGCAGGGCACGATGCCGTCATAATGCGACAGGTCTGGCTCGACATTGATCGCGAGGCCGTGAAAGCTGACCCGGCGGCGCAGGCGGATACCGATCGCGGCGATCTTGTCCTCGCGAGGCGCGCCGCCCGCAAGCGGCGGTTTCTCCGGGCGCGTCACCCACACCCCGACCCGGTCCGTGCGCCGCTCGCCGGTGACGTTGAACCGGCCCAGGGTCGCGATGACCCAATCCTCGAGCCGGGCCACGAAGCGGCGCAGATCGCGGCCATGCCGGTCGAGATGCAGCATCGCATAGACGACGCGCTGGCCGGGGCCGTGATAGGTGTATTGCCCGCCGCGGCCGACGCTGTGGACCTCGAAGCGGCCCGGATCGCGCAGATCGCCCGGGCGCGCGCTTGTCCCCGCCGTGTAGAGCGGTGGATGCTCGAGCAGCCAGATCGCCTCGGGCGCCTCGCCCGCCGCGATCGCGGCCGCGCGCGCTTCCATCGCCGCCACCGTCGCGCGATAGGGCGCGAGCCCCTCGATGATGTGCCACTCCACCGGTTCCATGCGCCGCCCCCGATCCATACCGCCACATCTATCGCCGCGCGAGTACCCTGACCAGAGCGCCCGCGCCCGGTCACCCGCGCGAAAAGTCGCGATCCCCCCTTCACATCGGCGCCGCGACTCGCTAGATCGGCGGCGTCACGTGCGGTCGTGGCGGAATTGGTAGACGCGCAGCGTTGAGGTCGCTGTGGGGTTAACTCCCCGTGGAAGTTCGAGTCTTCTCGACCGCACCAGTATTCTCGAACCAACGTGCCGAAGCGGTCAGGGCGTCTGCCCTGTGCCGATCTTCCCCCCGCTGGTGCATCGCCGTGGCTTGTCAATCGCGGGTGGTGCGCGACTGCGGATGAACGGGAGGTGCGCCTAGTTCGAACTCCTGAAGATCCCGAGGACGTCGCGCAACACCTCCTCGGCGGCCGAGCGCACGCCGGTCGAGCGCGACTCGCTCGCCCGGGCATCGGGCCGCGGCGGGCTGGACTGCGTCGCTTCGGGCCCCGGGGCTTCCGGCCTCGGCGCTTCGGCGAGGGGGCGGCGCTCCTCCGGCCGGGTCATCGGCAGCTCGCGCGCCGGCAGGTCGCGGTGGACACGGACCATCACCTCGCGCCAGATATCGGCCGGCAACCCCCCGCCGGTCACGCCGGTCAGCGGCGTGTTGTCGTCATAGCCCATCCAGACCCCGGCGACGTAGTCCGCGGTAAAGCCGATGAACCACGCATCGCGCGCGGCCTGGGTGGTGCCGGTCTTGCCGGCGGCCTCGCGTCCGGGCAGGCGCGCCCGTCCGCCGGTGCCGCTCTCGATGACCTGATGCATCATGTAGGTCAGCTTGTGCGCCGATTCGGGCATGAGCACACGCTCGCCGATCCCGCCCGCCAGCCCCATGAGCGACTCGTCGTCGCCGGCGAGCCGCAACTCGCGCAGGCCGAAGGGCCGCACGGAGCTTCCGCCGTTGAGAATCCCCGCATAGGCCCCCGTCATCTCGAGCAGCGACGCCTCCGACGCCCCGAGCGCGAGCGCCGGCCCCTCGGCGAGCTCGCCGCTCAGCCCGAACCCGTTCGCGACCTGTCGCACCAGATCGCGCCCCATCGCCTCGGACACCTTCACGGCCGGCACGTTGAGCGATTGCGCGAACGCCTCCGTCAGGGTGACCAGCCCCTCGTGACGGCCCGAGTAATTGCGCGGCGACCAGTCGCCCGAGCCGGGGATGTGCAGCGTGTAGGGCGCGTCCTCGACGGTGTGATGCGGCTCGTGGCCAAGCTCGAAGGCCGTCGCGAAGACGAAGGGCTTGAAGGCCGAGCCGGTCTGGCGCCGGGCCTGGGCGGCGCGGTTGAAGGCACCGCCGTCGCGCTGATCGCGCCCGCCGACCATGGCGCGGACCGCGCCATCGGCCGACATCACGACGACCGCCGCCTGCGCCAGGGACCCTTCGCGCACGCGCTCGGCGAAGACGCTGTCGAGCGCCTCCTCCGCGGCGCTCTGGATGCGCTGATCGAGGGTGGTGTGAAGGATCACGTCCTCGGTCGTGGTGCGGGACAGAAAGGACGGCGCCTCCGACATCACCCAGTCGGCGAAATGACCGCCGGCGCGCGCCTCGGCGGCCTGCGACAGCTGCGCGGGGTTGTCGCGCGCCTCCTGAGCCTCGGCACCGCTCAGATAGCCCTGCTCCTCCATCAGGTCTATGATGATCCGCGCCCGCGCCTGGGCCCCGGCGAGGTTGCGGGTCGGGGCGTAATGCGACGGTGCGACGAGCAGCCCGGCCAGCATCGCCGCCTCGGCGGGACGCACGACATTGGCGCTCTTGCCGAAGTAACGCTGCGCGGCGCCCTCGAAGCCGCGCGCCCCGGCGCCCAGATAGGCGCGGTTGAGATAGATCGTCAGCAGGTCGTCCTTGGGGTATTTCGCCTCCAGCGCGAAGGCGTAGGGCACCTCTTGGATCTTGCGCCACAGCGTCGTGCGGCGGCAGTCGCGCTCATAGGCCGCCTCGCTGTCCCATTCGCGGGAGTCGTAGCTGCGGCCGAGACAGAGCAGCTTGGCGAGCTGTTGCGTGATCGTCGAGCCGCCATGGCCGGAGAACGGCCCACGCCCCTGCGAGAGATTGATGCTCACCGCGCTGGCGATGCCGCGCGGGCTGATGCCGAAATGGCTGTAGAAGCGTCGATCCTCCACGGCGATGATGGCGTTGCGAAGATGGGGCGAGACGTCGGCAGCGTTGATCTGGCCGCCGAAGGTCTCTCCGCGCCAAGCATAGACCGAGTCGGCGGCATCTAGGAGCGTCACCGACCCCCGCGCGCGCGCATCGAGCAACTCACCCTTGGGCGGCAGAGAGGCGTAATGATAGATCGTCGTGCCCGCCACCAGCAGCGCGATCACCGCCACGATCCGCCAGCTCACCCCCCAGACAAGCCGCATCACCCCGCGCAGGACGCGCGACATCAGCCCCGCGCCGGCCCGGCCGCGCATGCGGCGCGCCGGCTTGCGCGCCGGCGCCTTGCGCTGCGCGCCTGATCGCCCGCGCAGCTGGGGCGTGGTCTTGCCGCTTTTTTGCTTCATGAACCTGTCTGCTCGTTGGTCTGATCGTTCATTATGACGTTTGTTTGGGCCATCATAGCGCGTCTGCGCGCCGATGTTGACCCCGCCGGGACGGCGCGAGGCGATTTTTCGAACCGCCTGCGAATCGGGCAACTATCCGATTCTGTGCAAATATTGTGCGGATTTCTTGCCGCGCTGCCGCATCGAGGGATCGTGATCGTTGTGCGCGGGTCTGGCGCTGCGGCTTGGTGGAGGGGCGATCAGGGGCGCAGCCGTCCCCGCCCAGCAAGAGGTCAGTGACGTGAAACTCATCATCGCAGCAATCAAGCCGTTCAAGCTCGAGGAGGTGCGCGAGGCGCTCACCGCCGTCGGCGTGCGCGGCATGATGGTCACCGAGATAAAGGGCTTCGGATCCCAGTCGGGTCATACCGAAATCTATCGCGGAGCCGAATACGCCGTGAATTTCGTGCCCAAGGTCCGGCTCGAGATCGGCGTCAGCGACGCCATGGCCGACCAGGTCGTCGACGCGATCAGCAAGGCCGCCCGGACCGACAAGATCGGCGACGGCAAGATCTTCGTGCTCGAGCTCGCGCATGCGTTGCGCGTGCGCACCGGCGAAACCGACGACGACGCGCTTTGACGCGCCGCGTGATCCGTAACGAGAGGTATCAGATGAAACGCACCGGACTCCTATCCGTGGCGGTTGCCGCGGCGCTCATGCCGTCGCTCGCCCTGGGGCAGGACGAGAACGGCCTCGCCGAATCCGTCGAGACGCTGAGCACCGAGATGGTGTTCATCTTCAACACGCTGCTGTTCCTGATCGGCGGCTTTCTCGTGTTCTTCATGGCGGCAGGTTTCTGCATGCTCGAGGCGGGCATGGTCCGCGCCAAGAACACCACGATGCAGCTGACCAAGAACATCGCGCTGTTCTCGCTCGCCGCGATCGCCTATTTCGTCGTCGGCTTCATGATCATGTATCCGGGCGACGGCTGGATCATCGATGGCTGGCTCGGGATGCCGCTGCTGACCGTGCTCGAACCCGTCGGGGTGAGCTTCGACGCGATCGAAGATATCGAGTATGCCTCGGTGGGCTCGGACTTCTTCTTTCAGCTGATGTTCTGCGCGGCGACGGCCTCGATCGTGTCGGGGGCGGTGGCCGAGCGCATCAAGCTGTGGCCGTTCCTGGCCTTCGTCGTGGTCCTGACCGGCCTGATCTATCCGATCCAGGCGTCGTGGTCCTGGGGCGAGGGCTGGCTCGACGGGATCGGCTTTTCCGATTTCGCGGGCTCGTCGATCGTGCATTCGGCCGGCGGCTGGGCGGCGCTCACCGGGGTGATCATCCTCGGCGCGCGGGCCGGCAAGTACAAGGACGGCAAGGTCAACCCGATCCCGGGCTCCAACCTCGCGCTCTCGACGCTCGGCGTGTTCATCCTTTGGCTGGGCTGGTTCGGCTTCAACGGCGGCTCCGAGCTCGCGCTGGGCACCGTGGACGCTGTTGCCAATGTAAGCCGCATCTTCGCCAACACCAACACCGCCGCTGCCGGCGGGGCCGTCGCGGCGCTGGTCATGAGCCATTTCATGTTCGGCAAGGCGGACCTGACCATGGTACTCAACGGCGCGCTCGCGGGGCTGGTCTCGATCACGGCGGAGCCGCTCGAGCCGGGGCTGGGCCTTGCGACGATCATTGGCGCCGTGGGCGGCGTGATCGTGGTCTTCACCGTGCCGATGCTCGACAAGCTCAAGATCGACGACGTGGTCGGCGCGATTCCGGTCCACCTCTTTGCGGGGATTTGGGGCACGCTCGCGGTGGTGCTGTCGAATTCGGACGCGAACATCGTCAGCCAGCTCATCGGCATCCTCGCGATCGGCGCCTTCATGGCCGGTGCCTCGGCGATCGTCTGGATGATCCTGAAGTTCACGGTGGGCATCCGGGTCGACGAGGAGGCGGAGATCGCCGGCCTCGACACGAGCGAGCTCGGCATGGAGGCCTATCCGGACTTCACCAGGGCCTGATCGCGGCAGGTCGCAAACGGGCCGGGCCCTTCGGGGCCCGGCCTTTTCATGCGCTCGAGCGCGTCGCGTTCATTCGCACTCACGCGCACCCCTTTAACCTCTTGAATCGCATGCTCAAAGAGCGCAAAGTCGGTCCCCACTCTTGCGCAACATGCGCTCAGGCCAGCTCGGCGGCGATGGCGCGGGCGACCCCCGGGATCGCCGCCTCGCCGAGCCCGGCGACATTGATCCGCCCGTCGCCGATCAGGTAGACGCCGTGCTCGGCTCTCAGCCGCTCCACCTGCGCCGGGTCCGCCCCGATGAGCGAGAACATCCCGCGCTGCGCCTTGAGGCAGCCGAACCGGTCCGACCCGGACGCGTCGCGCAGCGCATCGGCGAGCGCGGCACGCAGCCGCGCGAGCCGCAGCCGCATCGCCTCGAGTTCCGCCGCCCATTGCGCGTGCAGATCGGCATCCGCGAGGACCGTCGTGACCACCCGCGCGCCGTGATCGGGCGGGAAGGCATAGCTCTCGCGGTTGATCGTCGCGAGCATCGCCGCGGCGCGCTCGCGGATTCCCGCATCCGCGCAGACCGCAAGCACGCAGCCCACCCGCTCGCGGTAAAGCCCGAAGCTCTTCGATCCGCTCGCCGCGATCAGCACCTCGGGCAGGGCCGCCGCGAGCAGCCGCAACCCCGCCGCATCCGCCTGCGGCCCCTCGGCAAAGCCCAGATACGCCATGTCGATAAGCGGCACCGCGCCGCGCCGGTCCAGCAGAACGGCCAGATCGGACCAGTCCCCTTGGGTGAGATCCGCCCCGGTCGGGTTGTGACAGCAGCCATGCAGGAGCACCACGTCGCCCGGCGCCGCGCCCTCGAGATCGGCGCGCATTCCGGCGCGGTCGATGCCGCCCGACTCCGCGTCATAGTAGCGGTACTGCACCGCTTCGAGCCCGGCAGCGCGCACCAAGGCGGGATGATTGGGCCATGTCGGCGCGCTCATCCACACCCGCGCACCGGGATTGGCGCGGCGCACCAGCTCGAGCGCCTGGCGCAGAGCCCCGGTCCCGCCCGGCGTCCCCGCCGCCGCGACCCGCTCAACTGATGCGGCCTCGCCCAGCAGCAGATCGCGCATCGCGGCATGGAACGCCGGATCGCCCGCGAGCCCGAGATACCCCTTCGTCTCCTGCGCGGCCAGCACCCGCAGTTCGGCCGCGTGCACCGCCGCCATCACGGGCGTGCCCCCGGCCTCGTCGCGATACATCCCGACGCCGAGATCGATCCTGTCGGGGCGCGGATCGGCGGCGAAGGCATGCATGAGCCGGATGATGGGGTCCGGCGTCGCCGAACCGAGCGCGTGCAGCATGGCGGCGGTCCTAGTCGGGGGCCTGTGCGGGGTCGTGATCGCGCAGGAGGGTGCGGCTGCGGGTGAACTGGTCCTCGACCTCGAAGCCGTTCTTTTGATAAGCGGCCAGCGCCCGCGGATGATCGAGCGAGCAGGTCTGCACCGCGAGCCGCTCCAGCCCCGGCCGGTCCCACGCCGTCAGGATCGCGGTGCGCATCAGGAAATTCCCGAGTCCCTGGCCGATCGCCTGCGGCACCAGCCCGAAATAGGACAGTTCTGTCTCGCGCGAGGCGCGCGCATCGAGCACGAAGAAGCCATGCGGCCAGCCATGGCGCAACAACGTCCACATCTCGACCGCGGCATCATCGAGCCAGGCCCGGGTGGTGGCGAGCTCGACAGCGTGCATTTCATCCCAGGCATAATCGCGCCCGACGGTGTCGTAGAGCGAAAGGAAATACCACAGCGGCGGCGCCTCGGCGCGCAGCAGGGTGGCCGGCGCCCCGGTCGGGTGCGGCGGATAGCCATAGCCGGGCCGCGACGTCATCGCGAGGCGCGTGACGCGGTAGGTGACGGTGCTGCCGGCCGGTTGCGCCGGCGTCATCACGACCCCGCCTTGAGATCGCCATACATGCCCCACTCCGCCCAGGAGCCGTCATAGAGCGCGTGCCGGGGATGGCCGAGCCGCTCCAGCGCGAGGTTGAGCACCGCCGCGGTCACGCCCGAGCCGCAACTCGTGATCACCGGCTTGTCGAGCGCCACGCCGGCGCCTTCGAAGGCCGCGCGCAACGCCTCGGGCGGCTTCATGGTACGGTCCTCGGCGAGCAGCTCGGTGAAGGGCAGGTTGACCGATCCCGGAATGTGCCCGGCGCGCAGCCCCTCGCGCGGCTCGGGCGTCGCGCCGGCGAAGCGTTCCGGCGACCGGGCATCGACGATCTGCCAGTCGCCGAGCTTGGTCGCCGCGGCGACCTGGGTGACATCCTTGATCATGTGGGCCTGACGCTGAACGGTGATGTGACGGTCACGCATCATGGGTGCGAGATCCTCGACCTCGCGCCCCTCCGCCTGCCATTTGGGAAAGCCGCCGTCGAGCACCGCGACGCCGGTCTTGCCCATCAGCCTAAACAGCCACCAGACCCGTGCCGCCGAAAATATCCCCATCCCGTCATAGACGACGATCTGATGCCCGTCGCCCACGCCCATGGCGCGCATGCGGCTGATGAATTTCTCCGGCGGCGGCGCCATGTGCGGCAGCTCGGAGCGGTGATCGGAGATGTCGTCGATATCGAAGAATCGCGCGCCGGGGATGTGCCCGGCCTCGTATTCGGCACGCGCATCGCGGTTCATCGTTGGAAGATACCAGGAGGCGTCGAGCACCCGCAAATCGGGGTCGTCGAGATGCGCCGCGAGCCATTCGGTCGAGACGAGCGTTGCGGGGTCATCCTGTGCCACGGTTGCGCCTCCTGTCGGTCCCTTCCGGAATTATCGCCCCGACGCGGCGCTGGCAAGCCCGCCGCTCAGCCATGTTCCTTGAGCAGGCGCTGTTTCTGGCGGTTCCAGTCGCGCTTGGCCTCGGTGGCGCGCTTGTCGGCGACCCGCTTGCCCTTGGCGATGGCGATCTTGATCTTGGCGATGCCGCGATGGTTGAAATAGAGCACCAGCGGCACCAGCGTCATGCCCTTCCTGGAGGTCGCCGCCCACATCCGGGCAATCTCGCGCTTGTTGGCGAGCAGCTTGCGGTGACGGCGGGGTTCATGGCCGAAGGTCTTGGCCTGCTTGTAGGGGGCGATGTAGCCGTTGATGAGCCACAGCTCGCCGTTTTCGACCGAGGCGTAGCTTTCGGCGATGTTCGCCTGCCCCTCGCGCAGCGACTTGACCTCCGACCCCACGAGCATGATGCCGCACTCGATATCCTCTTCTATGTGATAATCGAAGCGCGCGCGGCGGTTCTCGGCGATCACGCGGTAGTTCTTGTTGTCGGGTTGGCCAGCCATCACCGGAGGGATAGGCCAAGCCTGCCGCCGAGTCCATCGCCGCAGCCGCTCACGGGGGCGTTCAGCGCAGCCCGAGCAGGCTCAGCACGAACAGCACGATCACGACGAGGCCCACGATCCAGATGATTCGATTCATGCAGTGTCTCCCTCGCGGTGGCCCGCGTTCATTGATCGCGCCGATCGGCGGCCCTGTCGAGCCCGATGGCGGAATGAGAAGCGCCGCGGCCTTGCGGCCGCGGCGCCGGTTTCCCGGATCCCGCCCGGATCAGGCGCGCTGCAGGCGCACCTCGTTTCCGCGCTGGATCACCCGGCAGCTCTGGCCGGGCTGGACCGGCTCGGCATCCGGGTCGGTGGCCTGCACGATCACGGTGCGCTCGCCATCGACTGTCGCGGTGTATTCAACGCCGAGGCTCGTGCGCTGCGAGTCGTCGATGCGGTCCGCCGCCGCCGCGCCGGTCAGCCCGCCGCCGATCGCGCCGAGCGCCGTCGCGATCCGCTGGCCCGAACCGCCGCCGACCTGGCTGCCGAGCGCGCCGCCGAGGATGGCGCCGGTGGCGCCGCCGGCGACCTGGCCGGTGGTGGCGCGGCGATCGGCCGCCGCGCTGTCATCGACGAGTTCGACCCAGCGCGCGCTGGTGACCTGGCAATTGTCGCTCACGGTCATCGCCTGGCCGGCCTCGGAGGTGGTGAAGCGGTCACCGGTCGCGCCCGGCGGCGTGTTGCAGGCCGCGAGACCGAGCACCGCGGCGCAGGACAGGATTATGGTCTTTTTCATTGCGAAGTTCTCCCTTGCATCTTGAGCTTCAACCCGGCGCGCGACGATACGCTCCCGTGCCATCATGTCACCCCAACGGTCACGCCCGGACTGGACCCGAACAACGCGCGGAGTCAATTCTTGAAACCTGTAAACCCTCGCGGATCGCACTCGGTTCCGACGGCACCCTATCCGATTTTTCGCCGTCTTTGCAATTGCCCGGCCGCAGACGTTGCGCGCCTGCGCCGGGGCGTCCTAGGGTGTCCCGACGGGGAGGCGCATGGATCAGTTCGACTACATCATCGTCGGGGCGGGCACGGCAGGCTGCCTGCTGGCCAACCGGCTCAGCGCGGATGCGCGGGTCCTGCTGCTCGAAGCGGGCGGCAAGGACGACTATATCTGGGTGCATATCCCGATGGGGTATCTCTACTGCATCGGCAATCCGCGTACCGACTGGGGCTTTCGCACCCGCGCGGAGCCGGGGCTGGGCGGGCGCAGCCTCGGCTATCCGCGCGGGCGGGTGCTCGGCGGGTGCTCTTCGATCAACGGCATGATCTACATGCGCGGGCAGGCGGCCGATTACGACGGCTGGGCGCAGATGGGCTGCACCGGCTGGGGCTGGGACGATGTGCTGCCGCTGTTCAAGCGCCATGAGGATTACTTCGGCGGCGCCGATGCGGCGCATGGCGCCGGCGGCGAGTGGCGGGTGGAGAAGCAGCGGCTGAGCTGGCCGGTGCTCGACGATTTCGCCCGCGCCGCCGAGGCCGAGGGCATCCCGCAGGTCGAGGATTTCAACACCGGCGACAATGAGGGGGTGAGCTACTTCAAGGTCAATCAGCGCGGCGGCTGGCGCTGGAACGCGTCCAAGGGGTTCCTGCGCCCGGTGCGCGGGCGCGACACGCTGCGCGTGCTCACCGGCGCGCAGAGCGAGGGCGTCATCATCGACGAAGGCCGCGCCGTCGGGGTGCGCTACCGCAAGGACGGCGCGCTGCACGAAGCGCGCGCGCGCGCCGAGGTGATCCTGTGCGCCGGCGCGATCGGCACGCCGCAGCTCCTGCAGCTTTCGGGGATCGGGCCCGGTGCGCTCCTGCAGCAGATGGAAATCCCGGTGCAGCGCGAGGCGCCGGTGGGCGACAATCTTCAGGATCACCTCCAGATCCGCTGCGCCTACAAGGTGCAGGGGACCAAGACGCTGAACACGATGGCGAATTCGCTTCTGGGCAAGGCGCGGATCGGGCTCGAATACGTGCTCAAGCGGTCGGGGCCGATGTCGATGGCGCCGTCGCAGCTCGGCGCCTTCGCGCGCTCCTCGCCGGACGTGGCCACCGCCGATCTCGAATACCACGTCCAGCCGCTCAGCCTCGATGCCTTCGGCGAGCCGCTGCACGATTTCGACGCCATCACCGCGAGCGTGTGCCCGCTGCGCCCCGAAAGCCGCGGCCATGTGCGTATCACCAGCCCCGACCCGGCCGACCACCCCGAGATCGCGCCCAACTACCTGTCCACCGAGGGCGACCGGCGCGTCGCGGCGCGCGCGATCCGGCTGACCCGGCGAATCATGGCCGCAGAACCGATGGCGCCGTACAGCCCCGAGGAGTTCCGCCCCGGCCCCGATGTCGAGACCGATGACGACCTCGCCGCGGCGGCCGGGCGCATCGGCACCACCATCTTTCACCCGGTCGGCACCGCGCGCATGGGCGCCGACCCCGGCTCGGTCGTCGATCCGCAGCTGCGCGTGCGCGGCGTCGCCGGGCTGCGGGTGGCGGATGCCTCGGTGATGCCAACGATCACCAGCGGCAACACCAATGCGCCCACGCTGATGATCGCGGAAAAGGCCGCGGAGCTGATCGCCGGGCGCCGCTGACCGGCCCGATGGCGCATCTCGAGCATGCTGCGCAAAAGTGGCGACCGGTTTTGCGCTCTTTGGGCATGCGACGCGCTCTGGCGGTGCCGCGACCTTGGCTCAGCGGTTTCGGTCGCGGTCGCCGGCCCGGCGCAGCTTCGCGCGGCGGGCCTTGGCGCCGGAGCCGGGGCGCCCGCCGGCCTTGCGCGGCTTCGCGCGGCCGACGCTCCGAATCGCCTCGCCATCCATTTGGAGCAGCTCGAGCGTCAATCCCCCGGTGACCGGAACGGTCTCGGCGAGCCGGACGAGAACCGCACTCCCGACCGCGATGGTCAGCCCGCTCTCCGCGCCCATCAGGGTCTGCTCTTCGGCGTTGAAATGAAAATACTCGCGGCCCAGCGTGCGGATCGGGATCAGCCCGTCGGCCCCCGTCTCCTCGAGGCGTACGAAGACACCGAAGCGCGTGACACCCGACACCCGCCCGGCGAATTCGTTGCCCACCCGATCCGACAGGAAAGCGGCCAGGTAGCGGTCGGCGGTGTCGCGCTCGGCCGTCATCGAGCGGCGCTCGGTCTCGGAGATGTGCTGCGCGGTCTCGCGCAGCCGGTCCATGTCGTCGGTGCTGAGCCCGTCCTCGCCCCAGCCATGCGCCGTCACCAGCGCGCGATGCACGATCAGGTCCGCGTAGCGCCGGATCGGCGAGGTGAAATGCGCGTAGTTGCGCAGCGCGAGGCCGAAATGGCCGTAATTCTCCGGCGTGTAATAGGCCTGCGTCATCGAGCGCAGGGTCGACATGTTGATCAGCTCGTCATGAGCGGTGCCCTCCGATTGCGCGAGAAGCTGGTTGAGATGCCGGGTCTGGAGGACCTGCCCCTTGGCCAGCGTGAAGCCCGATGCCTGCGCTACCTCGCGCAGCGCCTCGAGCTTCTCGGGGCTCGGTTCCTCATGGACCCGAAACAGGAGCGGCCGGCGCAGGCGGTTGAGCTCCTCCGCCGCGGCCACATTGGCGAGCACCATGAACTCCTCGATGAGCCGGTGCGCGTCGCGCCGCTCCTTGATGGCGACGGACTCGACGCGGCCATCATCGCCGAGCACGATCCGGCGCTCCGGCAGATCGATGTCGAGCGGCCCGCGGCGCATGCGCGCCGCATGGGCGGCGCGCCAGGCGGCATACAGCGGGGCGATCACCGGCTCGGCCAGCGCCGCGGCGGGCTCGGTGGGGGTGCCGTCCTCGGCCGCCTGGACCTGCGTGTAGGTCAGCGACGCGCGCGAGCGCATCCAGCCGCGGGTGAAGCGATGCGCGATCTTCTCGCCCTGCGCATCGAGCGTCATGCGCACGGCGATGCAGAGCCGCTCGACCCCCTCATGCAGCGAGCACAGATCCGCGGACAGCCGGTCGGGCAGCATCGGCACGACGCGGTCGGGGAAATAGGTCGAGTTGCCGCGCCGATACGCCTCGCGGTCCAGCTCGGAACCCGGCCGGACGTAATGCGCGACATCCGCGATCGCGACCCAGACGACATGCCCGCCCGGATTGGCGGGGTCGGTGTCGGCATGGGCGTGCACGGCATCGTCATGGTCGCGCGCGTCGGACGGGTCGATCGTGATGAGCGGCAGCTCGGAGAGGTCCTCGCGCCCCTCGGCGCGCGCGGGCGCCACCGCATCGGCCTCGGCGATGACGGCGTCGGGGAAGGCGTCGGGGATGCCGTGTTGATGGATCGCGATGAGCGACACGGCCCTCGGCGCGGAGGGGTCGCCGAGCCGCTCGACGACGCGCGCGCGCGGCGCGCCCATGCGGCTGCGCGGGCCGGCGGATTCGGCCTCGACCAGCTCACCGTCGCGCGCGCCGTGATCGGCCCCGGCGGCCACGCGCCACTCGCGGTCGGCGCCCTTGTCCACGGGCATGATCCGCCCGCCCTCGGCCTCGCGGCGGAACACGCCGAGGATGCGGCGCGGATTGGTGCCGATCTTGCGGATCAGCCGCGCCTCATAGGCGTGATCGGCGCCGCGCGTCTCGGTCAGCCGGGCGAGGATGCGGTCCCCCGCGCCGAGCGCCGGGTCACTGCGCCGCGCCACCAGGAGCACCCGCGGCGGCGGCCCGTCGCCCTGCCATTCCATGGGTTTGGCGAACAGATCGCCATCCGCGTCCGGCGCCGAAACGGTCAGCACTGTCACCGGCGGCAGCCGCTCCGGGTCCCGATAGGTCTTGCGCCGACGCTCGATGAGGCCCTCGGATTCGAGCTCGTGCAGCAGCCGCTTGAGCTCGACCCGGCCCGACCCCTTGATCCCGAAGGCCCGGGCGATGTCGCGTTTCGAGGCCTGCGCCGGGTTGTCGGCGATCCAGTCGCGCAGCTCGTCCTTGGAGGGCATCTTGGTCATGGCGCGCCCCTATCACGCGGCCGCGGCCGCGTCATCGCCCGAATCGCCCGGCGCGCCGTGCCCGGCGCGCACTCACGCGCCGCTGCTTGTTCCGAAATAGTCGCGCAGCACGCGCAGATACACACGGCGCAGCGTCGCGATCTGCTCCGGGTCCACCCGTTCATCGACCTGGTGCATGGTCTCGCCCACGAGGCCGAACTCCACCACCGGGCAGTGATCCTTGATCATCCGCGCATCCGAGGTGCCGCCCGAGGTGGAGAGTGCCGGCTCCACGCCCGTCTCCGCCGAGACCGCCTGCGCGACGGTGTCGGAAAGCGGCCCCGGCGGCGTGATGAAGCTCTCGCTGCCCGGGCGCGGCTCGACGGTGATGCGCACGCCGGTGGCGTCGGCGACGTCCTGCGCCTGCGCGGTCAGCCAGCCGGTCAGGCTCGCGGCATCGTGGCGGTCGTTGAAGCGGATATTGACCACCGCCGCGGTGCGCGCCGGGATCACGTTGCTGACCGGATTGCCCGTGTCGATGGAGCTGATGGCGAGGGTGGAGGGGTCGAAATGCTCGGTCCCGGTATCGAGCTCGTGGCTCGCGAGCCGGTCCATCAGCCGCACCATCGCGTGCAGCGGATTGCGCGCGCGGTGCGGATAGGCGGTGTGCCCCTGCACGCCCTCGGCGACGATACGCGCCGTGAGCGAGCCGCGCCGGCCGATCTTGATCATGTCGCCCATGCGCTCGGGGCAGGTCGGCTCGCCGACGATGCACGCGCTCATCGCCTCGCCGTTCTCCGCCATCCAGTCGAGGATCGCGGCGGTGCCGTGCTCGGCCGCGCCCTCCTCGTCGCCGGTGATGGCGAGGATCACGGCGCCGTCGGGCGGTGTGTCGCGCACGAAATCGATCGCGGCGGCCACGAAGGCGGCCACGCCCGATTTCATGTCCGTCGCCCCGCGCCCCCAGAGCATGCCGTCGCGCGTCTCGGCGCCGAAGGGATCCACGGACCAGGCCGAGCGGCTGCCCACCGGCACGACATCTGTGTGACCGTTGAAGCCGAAGCTGCGCGCATGGCCCTTCGGCCCCCAGCGCGCGAAGAGATTGGGCACGCCCTCGCGGTCGGTGCGGTGGCACTCGAAGCCGGCCTCGGAGAGCAGACCCTCCAGCAGTTGCAGCGCGCCCGCTTCCTTGGGCGTGACGGAGGGGCAGCGGATGAGGTCGGCGGTCAGCGCGACCGGATCGGTTTCGGACATGGATCCTCAGCTTTCAAAGGGAGTGACCTGCGCGACGATAACGGCGTTTTCCTCGGCCGCGCGCCGCATCAGGGCGCGCTCATCCTCGTCGATCTCGGCCCCCTCGGCAAGGCGCTCCTCAAGCGTGCCGTAGCCGGTCACGTCGAGCGGCGCGAGGTCGGCCTGCTTGAGCACCGCGACGGTCTCGCGCACCGCTTCGCCCTCGTCGCGCCCGGCCGCATAGCACAGGAGTGCGGCGCCCGAGGCGCCCTTCGGCAGCCCGTCGCCCGCCTTGCGCCCGACCTCGACAAGCAGGGTATAGACCGCCCCGGCCACAGGATCAGTCGCGCAGGAGTTCGTTGATCGAGACCTTCGCGCGGGTCTTCGCGTCGACCTTCTTGACGATCACGGCGCAGTAGAGGTTCACCCCGCCCGTGGACGGCATCGAGCCCGACACCACGACCGCGCCCGCCGGCACCTCGCCGATATGGACCTTGCCGGTCTCGCGATCGACGATCTTGGTGGACTGGCCGAGATAGACCCCCATGCCGAGCACCGCGCCTTCGCGCACGATGACGCCCTCGACCACCTCGGAGCGCGCCCCGATGAAGCAGCCATCCTCGATGATGGTGGGGTTGGCCTGCATCGGCTCGAGCACGCCGCCGATGCCGACGCCGCCCGACAGGTGCACGTTCTCGCCGATCTGCGCGCAGGAGCCCACCGTCGCCCAGGTATCGACCATCGTGCCCGCCCCGACATGGGCGCCAAGATTGACGAAGCTCGGCATCAGCACGACGCCCGGCGCGATATAGGCCGAGCGGCGCACCACGCAGTTGGGCACGGCGCGAAACCCGGCCGCCTTCCAGTCCTCGGGCCCCCAGCCCTTGAACTTGGAGTCGACCTTGTCCCACCAGCCGCCGCCCTGCGGCCCGCCCGATTGCGGCTCCATGTCCTTGAGCCGAAAGCCCAGCAGCACCGCCTTCTTGGCCCATTGATTGACCTGCCACTGCCCGTCCGCGCCTGGCTCGGCCACGCGAAGCTTTCCGGAGTCCAGCGCATCGAGCGTGGATTCGATGGCGTCGCGGGTCGCGCCGGTGGTTGCGGGGGTGATGCTGTCGCGCGCCTCCCAGGCGGCGTCGATGGCATTCTGCAGCGCGGCGTCGGTCATCACATCCTCCAAACGTCTCTGGCATCGGGCTCGGCGAGGCTATAGACCCAAGGGAGAACTGGTTCAATGCCGCGACGGAGACCCGCATGACCGAGCACGAGCGCCACAGCAGTTTTCGCGACGTCGTCGAGGATGTCGAGGAGACGCGGCGCCTGCCCGAAACCGAGCAGACCCGCTCGCCGGCCTACCGGCTCGCCTTCGCGGATAACGAGTTCCTGCTGCGCGAGGATCTGCGCCCGGTGCGGCTGCAGCTCGAGCTGCTCAAGACCGAGCTTCTGATGAGCGAGCGCGGCATCACCTCCACGATCGTGATGTTCGGCGGCGCGCGCATCCCCGAGCCCGCCCACAAGGCCGGTGCGGCAACCGCGACGCTCGGCGAGTTGTCCGCCTATTACGACGTCGCGCGCGACTTCGCCCGACGCATGACCGAGCGCAGTCTGCAAAGCGGCGGGCGCGAGAATGTCGTCGCCACGGGCGGCGGCCCCGGCGTGATGGAGGCGGGCAATCGCGGCGCGCATGACGCGGGCGGCGACTCGGTGGGGTTTTCCATCGTGCTGCCGCGCGAGGAGGCGCCCAACCAATATGTCACCCCCGAGCTGAGCTTCAATTTCCACTACTTCGCGATCCGAAAGATGCATTTTCTGATGCGCGCCAAGGCGATCGCGATCTTTCCGGGCGGCTTCGGCACGCTCGACGAGCTGTTCGAGACGCTCACCCTGATCCAGACCGGGCGCATGAAGCGCATGCCCTTCCTGCTCTTCGGCACGGCGTTCTGGCAGCGCATCATCAACTGGGAGGCGATCGCCGAGGCGGGCACGATCAGCCGCTCGGATCTCGACCTGATCAGCTTCGTCGACAGCGCCGACGAGGCCGTGGCGATCATCGACGCCTGGGATGCGGGGCGCTGAGCGACGCTACTCGGCCGCGGCGCGGCGGCCCTTGCGCGCGCGCTCGGAGGCGGATTTCAGCTGGCCGCAGGCGGCCATGATGTCCTCGCCGCGCGGCGTGCGGATCGGCGAGGCATAGCCGGCCTTGTGCACGATATCGGCGAAGGCCTCGATGCGCTCGGGGTCGGAGCGCTCATAGGGCGCGCCGGGCCATTCGTTGAACGGGATCAGGTTGATCTTGGCGGGGATGCCCGCGATCAGCTGCACCAGCCGCCGCGCATCCGCGTCGGAGTCGTTGACGCCCTTGAGCATCACGTACTCGAAGGTGATGCGCTCCGAATTCGACAGCCGCGGATAGGCGCGCAGCGCCTCCAGAAGTGCTGCGATGTTCCATTTGCGGTTGATGGGGACGAGCGTGTCGCGCACATCGTCAGTGGTGGCATGAAAGCTCACCGCGAGCAGGCAGCCGATTTCCTCGGCGGTGCGCGCGATCTCGGGCACGATCCCGGAGGTCGACAGCGTGATGCGCCGGCGCGAGAGGCTCAACCCCTCGCTGTCCATCACCACCTGCATCGCGTCGCGGACATTCTCGAAATTGTAGAGCGGCTCGCCCATCCCCATCAGCACGATGTTGGAGACCAGCCGCGTCTCGACGCGCGGTGCCCCGCGTTCGGGCCACTCGCCGAGATCGTCGCGCGCGACCATCACCTGCCCGACGATCTCGCCGGGGGTGAGATTGCGCACAAGCCGCTGCGTGCCGGTGTGACAGAACGAACAGGTCAGCGTGCAGCCCACCTGGCTGGAGATGCACAGCGTGCCGCGCCCGTCCTCGGGGATATAGACCGCCTCGACCTCGTGGCCGCCCGCGATGCGCAGCAGATACTTGCGCGTGCCGTCGGCGGAGACGCTGCGCGAGACGACCTCGGGCACCTCGATGGTGAAATGCTCGGCCAGGAGCGCGCGATACGCCTTGGAGAGGTTCGTCATCGCCGCGAAGTCGCGCAACCCCCAGTGATAGAGCCACTGCCAGACCTGCCCGGTGCGCATCTTCGCCTGTTTTTCCGGCGTGCCCGCCGCGATCAACGCGGCGTGCAGCTGCGGCCGGGTCAGCCCGACCAGATTGGCACGCCCCTCCTGCGGAAGGGTGCGCGGGAGGGTGACGAGATCCTGGGTGATCGGCGCGTCGGCCATGGGGCTGTTCCTCGGCTCTGGTGGCCGGGCATATAAGGCATCATGGCGGGCGCGAACAGCCCCGTCAGTCCGAGCAGCGGCGCTCGGCCTCCTCGGTCGCGGCGGTGAAGCCGAACAGCGAGAAGGTATCCTCGGTCTGGGTGCCGCGCCCCGAGACGCCGGTCACCACGGCCTCGGCGCCGCCGCGCATCGCCTCCATCAGCGCGGCGTCGTCTTCCTGCGAGGCCGGCCAGGCCCAGTCATCCTCGACGAACAGCTCGAAGCTGTCATCGTCGATCTCGACCTCCACGGTGCTGTCGGGATCGAACGGGTAGCCGCCGGTGAAGGAGATTTCGCCCTCGACGCCCTGCTCGGGACGGTAGGTGGCGAACAGCAGGATGTCGCCGCGCCTGACCTCCACGACATTGCCGTCGCGGGTGTTGACGGTTTCGCTCGGCTGCGAGACGACCCAGCATTCGCGCGGGTCGTCCTCGACGAACACGCTCCAGTCGGTCTCCGCAGCGACACGATTGTCCGACTCCTGTGCCGCCGCCCCCGGCGCCAGGAGCACGGCGATCATCGGGCCCGCAGCGGGCAAGATCCATGCTCTCATCTGTTTCAAAGCCTCCAGCCGTCCATGCCTCACCGCGCCACCCGCAAATTCGATCGGCGCACCTTTTTTGATGGCAGGCGCGTGAGAGGCGCGATAGCCATGTCATAGCGCGAAACCGGGGCCGCGCGAAAGCCCGCGCATGGTAAAATTTTGTAAGGAGCACGCAATGCCAACGGCGATCCCGATGGTCGAAATCCGGCGCGGCGACCGCCTCGAGAGCCGGCATTGCGGACATGCCGTGATCTGCGATGCCCGCGGGGAGATCGTCGCGGCCTGGGGTGATCCCGAGCTTGTGATCTGGCCGCGCTCGTCGTGCAAGATGCTCCAGGCGCTGCCGCTCGTCGAGAGCGGCGCGGCGGACGGGCTAGACGATGCGCGTCTCGCGCTCGCCTGCGCCTCGCATCAGGGGGCGGCGATGCACACCGAGTCGGTGGCGGGCTGGCTCGGCGAGATGGACCTCGGCGAGTCCGATCTGCGCTGCGGCGCACATGAGCCCCCGGACCGTGCCGCGCGCGATGCGCTCATCCGCGCCGGCCGCGCGCCGGGGCAGATTCACAACAACTGCTCGGGCAAGCATGCCGGCTTTCTGGCCCTCGCGCACCAGCTTGGGGGCGGGCCGGACTATCTCGCGCTCGATCATCCGGTTCAGCGCGCCGTGCGCGCCGCCTTCGAGGAGTTGACGCAGACCGCGGGCCTCGGCCATGCGATCGATGGCTGCTCGGCGCCGAATTTCGCCACGACGCTGCACGGGCTGGCGCGGGCGATGGCGGCCTTCGCGACGGCGCGCCCCGAGGACGGTGCGCGCGGCGCCGCCGCGGCGCGGCTCGTGGATGCGATGGCCGCGCATCCCGAGATGGTCGCCGGCGAGGGGCGGGCCTGCACCGAGCTGATGCGCGCGGCCGGCGGGCGCGCGGCGTTCAAGACCGGCGCGGAGGGCGTCTATATCGCCATTTTGCCGGACCTCGGACTCGGCGTGGCCGTCAAGATCGCAGACGGCGCAACGCGCGCCGCCGAGGCCGCGCTGGCCGCGCTTCTGGTGCGCCTCGAGGTGCTCGA
>PUKW01000231.1 GCA_003550665.1 Paracoccaceae bacterium
CGACCTGCAGCTTGGCGATCTGATACTTCAGCGCCGCGGCGCCGTCCTCGCCGACGGCTTCGGCGATCTTGCGGTTGGCCTCGGCGGTGGCGGCGGCCATCACCTCGAGCGCCTCGGCACGGCGGCGCTCCTCATAGAGTTCGGCATCGGCGTTGAGCTCGACGGCCTTCTTGTCACCCTCGGCCTTGGTGACGGTGGCGCGGCGCTCGCGCTCGGCGTTGAGCACCTCGGCCATCGACTGCTCGGTGCTTGCCGAAAGCTTCACATCGATGATCTCGCTGCGCGATATGATCACGCCGTAATCCTCGCCCGCCTCGCTGAGCGCCTCCTTTATGGCGCGGTTGAGCGAGGCACGGTCCTGCTGGATCGTGTCGAGTTCGACCTTGCCGATCTCGGAGCGCACGAGGCTCATCACGAGCCCGATGATCAGATCGTCCACCGAGTTGACCCGGAACACGGCGAGTTCCGGGCGGCTGATGCGGTAGACCACCAGCAGCTTGATCTCGAACACCGCGTTGTCGGCGCTGATCACGTTGAGCTCGACATCCTTGAGCACCCGATCCGCGATCGAGACGTCGGAATGCACCCGGTCGAGGAACGGGATGATGATGTTGACGCCTGCCTCGAGCGTGCGGCGGTAGGCACCGAGCCGGGTGACCACGAAGTTGCGTGATTGCGGCACGATCTTGAGACCCACGACCGTGACGAGCACGATCGCGACGACAAGAACGGCGAGAAATTCGAGCATGGTACCCTCGTGAAATGATCGCGGCAGGCGAGGGCTAGCATGCCTGACGCGCCGTGTCGCGCCGAATCGCGACGCCGCGGTGCCCGTCCGTCACGCCGCGACGGCGCACATCGGAGCACCCGGGCGCAGCCTTCTCGCCTTGAGGCGGCGATACGCGCCGGCCCGCGCGTTCCCGGCCATTTTTCGAGGGCGTGGCGCCCACCGGCGCCCGGCGACGCGGCGCTCCCTGGCCCCGCGCCGGCGCCTCGTCGATCATCCGACCGTTCAGCGCGCGTCCTGAAGCCGGAAGACCATCTCGCGGCCCGCGTCGTTGGACAACACCAGCTCCGCGTCGCGCGTGCTCATCGCGTCCATCTCCTGCAAGGCCGACAGGAAGCGCTCCTCCGCCTCCATCTCGTCACAATGCATGCCGGATCGGACCATGTCGCTCATCGCAAAGCCGGGCGGCGCCGCGTCGAGTTGTCCGCTGAAGGAGTTGCAGGGCGCCCGGCCACTGATCTGCTGATCCGCGCCGAACTCGATCCGCGCGGTCGCCTCAAATGCGGTCCCGTCGATGCTTTGCAGTTCCCAGGGCCCCGACTGTTCGGGTGGCCCGGAACCGTTTCCGCCCGGCGAACAGGCGGCGAGCGCAAGCGCAAGCATGAGCGATACTCTCTCCATGCGTCACAGTGTCGCGCATTGTCGCCGCCGACGCAAGACCAGTGCATCCGCACATCCGCCCGTCAGGCCAGCAGCCGGCGCGCGATCACCTGCGCCTGGATCTCGGCCGCGCCCTCGAAGATGTTGAGGATGCGCGCATCGCACAGCACGCGGCTGATGTCGTATTCGAGCGCGAAGCCGTTGCCGCCATGGATCTGCAGCGCGTTGTCGGCCGCCGACCAGGCGACGCGGGCACCGAGAAGCTTCGCCATTCCCGCCTCGAGATCGCAGCGCCGCTCGGCGTCCTTCTCGAAGGCCGAGAAATAGGTGAGCTGGCGCGCGACCATGATCTCGGCGGCCATCATGGCGAGCTTGCCGGCCACGCGCGGGAAGCCGATCAGCGGGCCGCCGAACTGCTTGCGGCTCTCGGCATAGCTCATCCCGAGCTCCATCGCGTTCTGCGCCACGCCCACGGCGCGCGCGGCGGTCTGGATGCGCGCGGATTCGAAGGTCTGCATGAGCTGCTTGAAGCCCTGGCCCTCCTGCCCGCCGAGCAGGTTCGCCCCATCGACATGGAACCCGTCAAAGCCGAGCTCGTATTCCTTCATGCCGCGATAGCCGAGCACCTCGATCTCGCCGCCGCTGATCCCGTCATCGGGAAACGGGGCCGCGTCGGTGCCCCGCGTCTTCTCGGCGAGAAACATCGACAGACCCTTGTAGTCGTCGCTGCCGGGGTCAGTGCGCACGAGCAGCGTCATCACATCGGCGCGCGCGGCGTGGGTGATCCAGGTCTTCGCGCCGGTGACGCGGTAGTCGTCGCCGTCGCGCACCGCGCGGGTGCGCAGGCTGCCCAGATCGGAACCGGTGTTGGGCTCGGTGAAGACGGCGGTGGGCAGCGTCTCGCCCGAGGCGAGGCCGGGCAGCCAGCGCGCCTTCTGCTCGTCGGTGCCGCCGCACAGGATCAGCTCCGCGGCAATCTCCGAGCGGGTGCCGAGGCTGCCCACCCCGATATAGCCGCGCGAGAGTTCCTCGGAGACGACGCACATCGACGCCTTCGACATGCCGAGCCCGCCGAACTCCTCGGGAATCGTCAGCCCGAAGACACCGAGCTCGGCCATCTCGGTGATGATCTCCATCGGGATCAGCTCGTCGCGCATGTGCCAGCCATGCGCGTGCGGCACGATGCGGTCATCGGCAAAGCGGCGGAACTGCTCGCGGATCATCTCGAGCTCGTCGTCGAGCCCGGTGGCGCCCATCGTGGCGCGGCCGTGATTTTCACGCATCAGCTCGACGAGGCGGCCGCGCGCCGCATCGTTGTTGCCCGATTGCAGCAGCGTGCGCGTCTGCGGCGTCAGGACATCGCGCTGCGCCGACTCGTCGAGCCCGATCGCCGGGAGCCGCGCGATCTCGCCCTGGCTCATCGGGATGCCTCCCACGATCTGCGCGAGGTATTCGCCGAAGGCGATCTGGTGGATGAGCTGCTCCATCTCACCAAAGCGGCCCTCGGCGTCGAGCGCCTCGGCCCAGCGCTGCATCCGCTGCAGCGCGACGTGGTAGGTCGCGAGCCAGGCCAGCGCATGCGCGCCGTGCTGATGCTTCTGAAGCGCGGTGCCGCTCACGCGGCCGTCGCGGACAACCGCCGCGCGCAGCGTCTTGACCGCCGCAGCGACAAGCTCGTCCACGGCCGCGACCGCCGCGCCGGTCGTCGGCAGCAGCGCGTCGATGACGATCGGGGCGCGGGGCGTATCCTGTCCATCATGCGGCATTGCGGCTCTCCTGTTGTCATGTCCCGGCCCGGATAGGCGCTTTGCAGATGCGGCGCAACAATAATTCGTCTAGCCCTGCGTCCATGAAGCAAAGTGTCGCGCCCATTTTCGCCATGCATGCCATATGTGGGTGCGCTATAGCGGGCCGGCAAGAAAACGAGGGACAGCATGGAGATGATTTCCGCCGGGCTCGAACCCTGGGCCGTCATGGTCGCGCTTGCGGTCGCGGTCGTGGCCGGCGTGGTCAAGGGGGCGATCGGCTTTGCGATGCCGATGATCATGATCTCCGCCTACGGCTCCTTCATGCCCGCCCAGCTCGCCCTCGCCGCGCTGATCCTGCCGACGCTGGTGACGAATTCATGGCAGGCGATGCGGCAGGGCTGGCGCGAGGCGTGGGACTCGACGGTGAAATACTGGCGCATGATCGCGGTGATCCTCGTCTTCATCGTGATCAGCGCGCAATTCGTGATGGTGATCCCGCAATGGGTCATGCTGCTGTTGCTCGGTGTCCCGATCACCTTCTTCGCGGTGTCGCAGCTCGTCGGGCACATGCTGCGCTTTCGGATCCGCAATCGCGCCCGCGCCGAGGTCATCGCCGGGGTGATCGGCGGGCTCTATGGCGGGATTTCGGGGGTCTGGGGGCCGCCCGTGCTGGTTCTGCTGCTGTCGCTCGGGGCGCCCAAGCTCGAAATGGTGCGGGTGCAGGGGGTGGTGTTCCTGCTCGGCGCGGTGGTGCTGCTGATGGCGCATCTGCGCTCGGGGGTGTTCGATGCGCCCGCGGCGGGGTTGTCGGCGGCGCTGGTGCTGCCGGCGGCGCTCGGGATGTGGCTGGGGTATTTCATCCAGGACCGGCTCGATGGTGACCAGTTCCGCCGCTGGACGCTGATCCTGCTGGCGCTGACGGGGCTCAACCTGGTGCGCCGCGCGCTCCTGGGCTGACCCCGGCCCGCCTTGGGCCGGCGCCCGCCCGGCTCAGCCGATCGCGACGGCCTTCACGTCGTCATCGATGAACGGCACGTATTGCGCGAAATTCTCCGCGAACATGCTCACGAGCTTGGCCGCCTGCGCGTCATAGGCGGCCGGATCGGCCCAGGTCGCGCGCGGGGTGAGCAGCGTGTCATCCACCCCCGGCACCGAAACCGGTACCTCGAAGCCGAAACTGGGATCGCGGCGGAACTCGCCCGCGCCGAGCGAGCCGTCGAGCGCGGCGGTCAGCAATGCGCGCGTCGCCATGATCGGCATGCGCGTGCCGTCGCCGAAGGCGCCGCCGGTCCAGCCGGTGTTGACCAGCCAGCACGACGCGCCGTGGCGCGCGATCTTGTCGCGCAAGAGGTTGCCGTAGACCTCGGGCCGGCGCGGCATGAAGGGCGCGCCGAAGCAGGTCGAGAAGGTCGGCTGCGGTTCGGTGACGCCGCGTTCGGTCCCCGCGACCTTGGCGGTGAAGCCCGACAGGAAGTGATACATTGCCTGCGCCGGGGTCAGCCGCGCGATCGGCGGCAGCACCCCGAAGGCGTCGCAGGTCAGCATGACGATGTTGCGCGGATGGCCGCCCAGACCGGTCTCGGATGCGTTGGAGATGTAGTCGAGCGGATAGGCGCAGCGGGTATTCGCCGTCAGGCTGGCATCGTCGAAGTCGATCTGCTTGGTCTCGTCGTCGAAGACCATGTTCTCGATGACGGTGGCGAACTTGCCCGTGGTGGCGGCGATCTCGGGCTCGGCGTTGGCGTCGAGATTGATGGTCTTGGCGTAGCAGCCGCCCTCGAAATTGAAGATGCCGCGATCCGACCAGCCATGCTCGTCATCGCCGATGAGCACCCGCGTGGGATCGGCCGACAGGGTCGTCTTGCCGGTGCCCGACAGGCCGAAGAAAACGGCCGTGTCCACCGGGTTGCCCGGCGCGTGATTCGCCGAGCAATGCATCGGCATCACGCCCGCCTCGGGCAGCAGGTAGTTGAGCAGCGTGAAGACCGACTTCTTGTTCTCGCCGGCATAGGCCGTGCCGCCGATCAGGATCAGCTTGCGGTCGAAATTCATCGCGATGACCGTGCCCGAGCGGCAGCCATGGCGCTCCGGATCGGCGGTGAAGGAGGGGCAGTTGATGATGGTGTAGTCGGGCGCAAAGCTGTCGAGTTCCTCGCGCGCCGGGCGGCGCAGCAGATGCCGGATGAACAGCCCGTGCCAGGCGAGCTCGGTGACCACGCGCACATCGAGGCGGTGCGCCGGATCGGCCCCGGCATAGAGATCCTGGACGTGATAGCTGCCGCCGCGCATGTGCGCGCGCATGTCGTCATGCAGCCGGTCGAAGGCGGCGGGCGCCATCGGCGCGTTGTTCTCCCACCAGATGCTGTCCTCGACCGCGGGGGTCCGCACCACGAACTTGTCGTTGGGCGAGCGCCCGGTGTGGCTACCGGTGGAGACGAGGACCGCGCCGCCCTCGCCGAGTGTCGCCTCGCCCGCCGCGACCGCCGCTTCGACCAGCGCGGGCTCGAGAAGGTTGTAATGGACTTGTCCCAGCCCGGTAAAACCCTGATCCTCAAGGCGTTGCTGAGGGTTTACCCGTCCATGAGTCATCTGCAAGCTCCCGATGCCGCATGTCACGGCGTTCCGTCACGTCAATGTGGCTTTGGCCATCGTGCCGGCCGGCCCGGCACCGTGGCGTGTGACGGCTCTATAGCATGCATCCGCCATAAGGAAACAGCCGCGGGGGCGCGGTTAGCGCAACCGGCGCCGTGCTTTAGCGCAACCATCGCCCGCGACACCGCGCGCGCGGCCTGCACCCGCGAATCACCGCGCCGGGGCGCCGGCGCAATTCTGATGCGGCGGGGCTTGCACGTCGTGCGCGTCTGCGCAACAGATTGGTGTCATCCGCATTGGCGGGGGACCGCGAGAGTGACTGCCGCATGACGCCGACTGCGCCGCCACGGGGCGCCACCGCGGCGGGCACGCCGCCCGCCGGCGACACCGTGCATGCAAGCGCCGTCGCGGTCGCAGGGCGCGGCGTGCTGATCGTCGGCGCGTCGGGGCGCGGCAAGTCGGCGCTTGCGCTCGATCTCATGGCGCTCGGGGCCGAGCTCGTCGCCGATGACCGCACCGTGCTCACGGTGCAGGACGGCGAGGTGATGCTGAGCGCGCCCGAACCGCTGCGTGGGCTGATCGAGGCGCGTCATGTCGGCCTGCTCTGCGCGCCGGCGCCGGAGTGCGCGCCGCTGCGGCTTGTCGTGGATCTCGACACGCCGGAGACGGAACGCCTGCCGCCGCCGCGGGTGCGGCGGATGCTCGGCATCGAGACGGCGCTCCTTCACGGGGTCGCGCGCGGCCATTTCCCAGCCGCGATCCGGCAATACATGCTTCATGGCAGGGCAGAGACACGATGATCGGGCAACAGGATGCACGGCCGATGAGCGGGCACCGCATCGTCCTCGTGACCGGCGCTTCGGGGGCGGGGCGCTCGACGGCGATCAACGCCCTCGAGGATATGGGCTTCGAGGCGATCGACAATATGCCGCTGTCGCTGGTGCCGCGGCTGATCGTCGGGGTGCCGCTCGAACGCCCGGTCGCGCTCGGCATCGATGTGCGCAACCGCGATTTTACCCTTGCTGCGCTCGAGTCGATGCTCGATGCGCTCGACCAGGACCCGTCGGTCGCGGCCGATCTGATCTATCTCGACTGCGACCCCGACGTCTTGCTGCGGCGCTATTCGGAAACCCGGCGCAAGCATCCGCTGGCCGCCGAGATGCCGCCCGATGCGGCAGTCGATCATGAGATCGCGCTGCTTGCGCCGCTGCGCGGGCGCGCCGATCTGCGCATCGACACGAGCGAGATGACTCCGCATGACCTGCGCGCCGAGATCGCGCGCTGGTATGACCCCGGCGACGCGGCTCGGATGAGCCTGTCGTTTCATTCCTTCTCCTACAAGCGGGGCACGCCGCCGGGGCTCGACATGATGTTCGACTGCCGGTTCCTGCGTAATCCGCACTGGGAGCCGACGCTGCGCGCGCTTGACGGCCGCGACGCCGAGGTCGCCGCGCATGTCGCCGCCGATGCGCGCCACGCGCCCTTCATCGAGCGGATCGAGGCGCTGCTCGACCTGGTGCTTCCGGCACATGTCGCGGAGGGGCGCACCCATCTGGCGATCGGGCTCGGCTGCACGGGCGGGCAGCACCGTTCCGTCACACTCGCCGAAAATCTCGCCCAGCGGCTTGCGCAGGCGGGATGGCAGGTGTCTATACGACACCGGGAGCTGGAACACGGGGCACCGCGCGCGCCCCGGCAGGCAGGTGTTGAGCGGCCGTGATCGGCATCGTGATCGTCGCACATGGGGGACTGGCGCGCGAATATCTCGCGGCGGTCGAGCATGTCGTGGGCGTCCAGCCCGGCATCCGCTCGATCACCATCGAGGAGGTCCATGACCGCGCCGCCAAGCAGGACGAGATCTGCGCCGCCGCCGACGCCGTTGATCGCGGCGACGGCGTCGTGATCGTCACCGACATGTTCGGCGGCTCGCCGGCCAACCTGTCGCTGCGCGCCTGCATCCCGGACAATCGGCGCATTCTGTACGGGGCGAACCTGCCAATGTTGATCAAGCTCGCGAAATCGCGCCATCTCGGCGTGCCCGTCGCCGCCGAAATGGCGCTCGAGGCCGGACGCAAATACATCAGCAGTATCGAGATCGATGCCGGCTCGGAGTCCTCATGACGGCCCGCAACCTCGAAATCGTCAATGAGAAGGGGCTGCATGCGCGCGCGGCGGCCAAGTTCGTCGAGGTCGTGGAAGCCCATGACGCGGGCGCGCATGTGGAAAAGGACGGCATGCGGGTGTCCGGCGATTCGATCATGGGTCTGCTGACGCTCGGTGCGGCGCGCGGCGCGACGATCA
>PUKW01000286.1 GCA_003550665.1 Paracoccaceae bacterium
CGATGCTCGCCGGGGCGGGGGCGGCCGTGCCGTCGGGATAGACGAGCCCGGCCGAGATCACGAGCTTGGCGGCATCCTCGACCGACATGTCGAGCACGATCACGTCGGTTGCGGGCACGAAGAGCAGGAAGCCCGATGTCGGATTCGGCGTCGTCGGTAGAAAGACGCTCACCAGCGTGTCGTCGCGCGGGATCTTGGCGTCGATTTCGTGACGGGCCTGCGCCGAGATGAACGCGACCGCCCAGATCCCCTTGCGCGGATACTCGACGAGGCAGGCGCGGTCGAAATTGGTGCCCGACTGCGAGAAGACGGTCTCGGCGATCTGCTTGACGCCGCTGTAGACCGACCGCACCACCGGCATCCGCCCCACGATGCTCTCGCCCCAGGAAATCAGCGTGCGCCCGATCAGCCCCTTCGCCAGCCAGCCCACCAGCACCGTGAACCCCAGGAACAGCACCACGCCGAGCCCGGGCAGATCGAGGCCGAGCTGCTCCATCGGGCGCAGCTGCGACGGGATGAAGGGCAGCACGAGCCCGTCGATCCAGCTGATCACCGACCAGATCAGCCACAGCGTCAGCGCGATCGGCGCGATCACCACGAGGCCGGTTAGGAAATTGCGCCGCAGCCGGGCGAACATGCTCGGCTGGCGCGGGGGGGGGGCGGGGGGTGTGTCGTCCATGACTGGCCGTTGATTGCGAAACGGCGCGACCCTATGCCGGCCCCGGCGCGCCGGCAACCCGCCCTGACTGCGCGGCGACGGCGCGCGCGATCACGGCGCCGGTGCGCGCATTGTGGTGCAGAAGCGCGAGATTGGCATCGAGCGTCGCGCCCTCGCTGATGTCGCGCAGCCGCTCGAGGATGGCCGGGGTGACGGCCTTGCCGGTGATGCCGTCGGCGCGCGCGGCGGCGACGGCCTCGGCGATCATCGGCTCCATCGTGGCGCGCGGGATCTCCGCCTCGGCGGGGATCGGGTTGCAGACGAGCTGCCCGCCAATGATCCCGAGCCGCGCACGCATGTGATGCGCCGCCGCGATCTCGGCGGGGTCGTCCATGCGCAGCGGCGCCGCGAGCCCCGACTCGCGCGACCAGAACGCTGCGAAGCCGTCCTGGCCATGCGCGATTACGGGCACGCCGAGCGTCTCGAGCACCTCGAGCGTGGCGGGCAGGTCCAGAAGCGCCTTGGCGCCTGACGCGATCACCGTCACTGGTGTGCGCGCGAGCTCGTGCAGATCGGCCGAGACATCGAAGCTCTCGCCCGCGCCGCGATGCACGCCGCCGATGCCGCCTGTCGCGAAGACCGCGATGCCCGCAAGATGCGCGGCGATTATCGTCGCGGCCACGGTAGTCCCGCCGCTGCCGCCGCGGGCGAGTGTGGCGGCGAGGTCGGCGCGCGACAGCTTTGCCACGGGCTCGGCGGCGAGGCGGTCGAGCGCGGCGGCGTCGAGCCCCACCCGGATGCGTCCGTCGAGCACGGCGATGGTCGCGGGCACCGCGCCCGCCGTCCGGACCGCGTCCTCGAGGGCGGCGGCGGTCTCGCGGTTGAGCGGGCGCGGCAGGCCGTGGGTGATCAGCGTCGACTCGAGCGCCACGACGGGCGCCCCCTCGGCGCGGGCGGCGGCGACCTCGGGCGCGAGGTCGAGCGGAAGATCGGCGGACTCAATCGGCATGGCCCTTCGTCGCATGCGCGCGCGCCGTGTCAAGAGCAGGCCTTGCACAGGCGCGCGTTCCGCGCTAGGGCACGCGCACTTCACAGGCGGAGCTTGGGCCGACGGGGGAGACATCCCCGAAGGTCCGCCGGTTGGGCATTTGCCCTCACGCTCCGCTGCGGCGCAAACCGGAAAGGACCGAAACCATGGCGCTTCCCGAATTCTCCATGCGTCAGCTTCTCGAAGCTGGCGTTCATTACGGCCACCAGACGCAGCGCTGGAACCCGCAGATGCGCGAGTTCATTTACGGCGCGCGCAACGGCATCCACATCGTCGATCTGACCCAGACCGTCCCGATGCTCGACGCCGCGCTCAACGTGGTGCGTGAGACGGTCGCCAAGAACGGGCGCATCCTGTTCGTGGGCACCAAGCGCCAGGCCGCCAAGCCCGTCGCCGAGGCCGCCGAACGCTCGGCGCAGTATTACATGAATCACCGCTGGCTCGGCGGGACGCTGACGAACTGGAAGACGGTGAGCCAGTCGATCCAGCGGCTGCGCGCGCTCGACGAGCGGCTCGAGGGCGGTGCCGAAGGCATCACCAAGAAGGAGCGGCTGCACATGGAGCGCGAGCAGGCCAAGCTCGAGGCGAGCCTCGGCGGCATCCGCGACATGGGCGGCGTGCCCGACCTTCTGTTCGTGATCGACGTGAACAAGGAGGACCTCGCGGTCAAGGAGGCCAACAAGCTCGGCATTCCCGTGGTCGCGGTGGTGGACACGAACTGCTCGCCGCAGGGCGTCGACCACATCATCCCCGGCAATGACGACGCCGCGCGCGCGATCGCGCTCTATTGCGACCTCGTCAGCCGCGCCGCGCTCGACGGCATGTCGGCCCAGCTCGGCGCCGCAGGCGTCGATCTCGGCGAGCTCGAGGAGGCGCCCAGCGAAGAGGCCGTCGCCGAGACGCCCGCCGAAGCGAGCACCGGCACGCAGGGCTGACCCCACCAATCTGGTCCGGGCGGCTCCGCCCGGATCACGACGTGACAGAACAATCAGGAGAGCCGAGATGGCAATCACCGCAGGCATGGTGAAGGAGCTGCGCGAGAGCACCGGCGCAGGCATGATGGACGCCAAGAAGGCGTTGCAGGAAACCGATGGCGACATGGAGGCGGCGCAGGACTGGCTGCGCGCCAAGGGGCTGTCGAAGGCTGCGAAGAAATCCGACCGCACGGCGGCCGAGGGGCTCGTGGGTGTTGCCGTCGAGGGCGGAAAGGGCGTGGCCGTCGAGGTCAATGCCGAGACCGATTTCGTCGCCAAGAACGCCGAATTCCAGGCGCTCGTGAATGACATCACCCGCACCGCGCTCGGCGTGAATGATGTCGAAGCGCTGCGCGGCGCCGATCTGGGCGGCAAGACCGTCGAGACCGCGATCACCGATGCCATCGCGAAGATCGGCGAGAACATGACCCTGCGCCGCATGGCCCGGCTCGAGGGCGATAGCGTAGTCTCCTATGTCCACAATGCCGCCGCCGACGGGCTCGGCAAGATCGGCGTGCTAGTGGCCGTGAAGGGCGCCGATAACGGTATCGGCCGGCAGGTGGCGATGCATGTCGCCGCAACGAGCCCGGCCTCGCTGGGCGAGTCGGACCTCGACCCGGCGCTGGTGCAGCGCGAAAAGGCCGTGCTCACCGAGCAGGCGCGCGAATCCGGCAAGCCCGAGCAGGTCATCGAGAAGATGATCGAGGGGCGGATGAAGAAGTTCTTCGAGGAGGTCACGCTTCTCAACCAGAAATTCGTCGTCAACCCGGATGTCACCGTGGCCGAGGCTGCCGCAGAGGCCGGGGTCGAGATCACGGGCTTCGTCCGCCTGTCGGTGGGCGAGGGGATCGAGACGAAGACCGAAGATTTCGCCGCGGAGGTCGCCAAGACCCTCGGCGGGTGATGCGCGACGGCCCGGTGCGGACAAAGCCGCGGTGCGCCCGCGCACCGTGAAGAAGTCTTGAAAACAAAACACGGTACGGACGGCGGGACAGCCGCCCGTACCGCTCATGAATCCCCGGCTCGGATCAGAGACCGGAAGATCCAAGTGCCGAAGCGGAGCGCGAAGAGTATTTCGGCCCCGCCACCAGCCTTACTTCGCCGACCACGCTGGAATCGCAGCAAGACAGCGGCGAAGGTTCCCGGCCAGAAGGCCACCACTCACGGAACACTTTTACTGTCACAATTCGACATCCGGAATAAAAGTCCGGAAATCCTTACCAGGACCGCTTGCCCTGCCAACGCTTGGCTCGGCGGCGCGCCAGGGGCGGCGTTACGGTGTAGAGCTGGTTGCGGAACGCCGCCTTGAGAACCGCCTGCGCCGTCGTCTGCACGTCGAGCGCATCGCGCGCGAGGCGAAGGTGCTTCTCCACGGTGGCCGGCGTGACGCCGAGGATCGTGGCGGTGTCCTGGACCGTCTTGCCCTCACCGACCCATTGCAGCACTTCGCGCTGCCGCGCGGTGAGCTGGTGGCCGTAGAACTCCTGCGGAAGGCTGATCAGCCGCAAATGCGTCGCGGAGCTTATCACCATCAATTCGCGCCGGTCGCGGCGCCAGATTTCATCGGCATCCGCCTGATCGAGACCGGCCCGCGCACAGATCCCCATCGTCGCAAGGGCCCGCGGCGCCGGGGCGGTGAAGCCGATCGAGAAGCCGTGGATGATCCCGAATTCGTTCTGATGCTCGATCGCGCGCATCTGCGCGGCGGTCAGATCCCCGCGGCTGTAGCGGTCGTTGATCTCGCCCCAGTTGAGCAGCCCCTCGTTGCGCGCCAGCCATTGCGCCGTCGGGCAATCGCGAAACAGGCCCTCGCCGATATAGCGGCGCATGAACCCCTCCGGCATGCTAGAGACGATGAGGGCATCCTCGGGGTCGCCGAAGCCGCCGCCGCTGGGAAAGCGGGTATAGGCGTAGAGCAGGCGATCGAAGCCATGCGCCGCCATCTTGCGGCAATAATGTGCCCAGACCTCTTCGATGCTGGTCGCGGCGAAGACATGTTCGAGCTGTTCGAGCAGGTCATTGGACGGCGCGCGCAGATGCAGCGGGACCGCATCGCGAAAGTCGGCTAACTGCTGGCCGGGCCACCCGGGCGTGTCGCCTCCATCACTCATGAATCCACACTTTCAATCGTTACAACCCTTTATCATACCATATCGCACGCGCTCTTGATGAATCGTTGAGGCGCGCCGCGCGCGCCGCGCGACAATCGCGCAACGCCGCAACGCGGACAGGCGGTCAGGGCGCGGCACGCGCGGTCTCGTGGCGCACGGCGCGGCGGGTGCGCGCCGCGAGCTCGGGCGCGAGGGCCTGCAGCGCGTCGAACTGTGTCAGATGGACCGCGCCGGTGAGCGCGTCGAGGAAGTGGCTGCGCTGCAGCCGGTCCATCACCGGCCCCTTCACCTCCGAGAGGTGCAGCCTGACATCGGAGTCGGCCAGCATCCGGTTGATGGTTTCGAGACTCTCTAGCGCGGAGGCGTCCACGTCGTTCACGGCCGGAAACATCAGGATGACGTGGCGCAGCTGCGAATTGTCGGCGACATGGTCCATCACGCAATCCTCGAGAAAGCGCGCATTCGGGAAATAGAGGCTCTCATCGACCCGGATCGAGAGAATCTCGGGGTCGGTGACGACGGTGTGCCGCGCGACATTGCGGAAATGCTCGGTCCCCGGCACCTGGCCGACGATCGCCACATGCGGGCGCGAGGTCCGATAGAGATGCAGCAGCAGCGACAGCCCCACTCCCGCGGCAAGACCGGGCTCGACACCCATCCCCAGCGTGACCGCGATCGTGGCCGCCATCGCCGCCCCGTCCGCGCGCGAATAGGACCAGATCCGCGGCAGGGCGCGAAAATCGAGCAGCGAGGCCACCGCGACGATGATGATCGCCGCCAGCGTCGCGCGCGGCAGGAAATGCATCAGCGGCGTGAAGAGCAGCACGGCCAGCCCGACGCCGAGCGCCGTCATCGCCCCCGCCGCCGGGGTGCGCGCACCCGCGTCGAAATTGACGATCGAGCGCGACAACCCACCCGTCACCGGCATCGCCGAGGTCGCCGAGGCGCCGAGATTCGCCGCGCCGAGCGCGACGAGCTCGCGGTCAGCATCGATCTTCTCGCGTCGCCGCGCGGCGAGGGTCTGGGCGATCGAGACCGATTCGACATAGCCCACGATTGCGATCATCAGCGCAGGCACCGCAAGCGCCGTCATCACCCCCGGCTCGGCGAGCGGCAGCGACAGCGCCGGCATCCCGCGCGGGATCTCGCCCACGATCGCCACCCCCGCCGCATCGAGCCCGAGCGCCGCCACCGCCGCCGTCGAGACCGCCACCGCCAGGAGCAGCGCCCCGCGCGCCACCAGCGTCGCCGCCTTCGCCCCGAGCCCGGCGCGGCGCATCAGCGGCGCGAGCCCCGACCGCGCCCAGAACAGGAAGACGAGTACTGCCGCACTCAACGCCAGCGTGGGCAGGTGCAGCCCGCCGATCCCCGATACCAGCGATGTGACAAGCGCCGGCAGGGTGCTGCCGCCCATCTCGATACCGGTCAGGTGGCGCAGCTGGCTGCCCGCGATCAGGATGCCGGCGGCGGTGATGAAACCGGAAATCACTGGGTGGCTGAGGAAGTTCGCCAGAAAGCCGAGCCGCAGCAGCCCGAGCGCGAGCAGGATCGCCCCCGACAGGAACGCGATGACGAGCGCGGCGAGGTGGTAGCCCGGCGTCCCCTGCGCCGCGACCTCGCCCGCTGCCGCCGCCGTCATCAGTGCGACCACCGCCACCGGCCCCACGGCGAGCTGGCGCGAGCTGCCGAGCAGGGCATAGATGACGAGCGGCAGCATCGCGCCGTAAAGCCCCACCTGTGGCGGCAGCCCCGCGAGCATCGCATAGGCCATCCCCTGCGGCACCAGCATGATCGTCACCACGATCGCGGCGACGAGATCGCTGGTGAAGGTCTCGCGGTCGTAACCGCGGCCCCATTCGAAGACCGGAAACAGACGGTGCAGCATCGCGAAACTCCCGCGGCGCCGGACGGCGCTCAGGCGGGCATATACGCGCTCGCCCATATATATCAAGTCATGAATATATCAGATCGCGTCGCGCTCCGGCCGCACCAGCGCATCCAGATGCGCGGGCAGGGCGGTGAAGTCGTCGAAAGCGGCGTCATGCGCGATCTGTGCGACGGGCAGGTTGCGGTAGCCCCGCGTGAAGAGCACGAAGGGCAGCGCCGCGTCGGTTGCGGTCTGTGCGTCGACTTCGCTGTCGCCCACATAGACCGCTGATTCCGCGCCGAGGCCGTGCACGGCGTGAAACAGCGGCGCCGGATCCGGCTTGCGTTGCGGCAGCGTGTCGCCGCACACGATGACTGGGAAATACGGCGCGAGGCCGAAGTGATCGAGCAGGGCGTGCGTCGGCGCCGTCGGCTTGTTGGTGCACAGCCCGAGCGCCCAGCCCGCGGCCTGCAGCGCGCGCAGGGTCGCCTCGACACCGGTGAACGGCCGCGTCAGGGTGAAAGTTTTCTCGTAGGTGTTTATGAATGAACGATAAAGTTCCGCATGAAGTGTGGCGTTCTCGGGCAGGTCGAGGGCCGCCATCATGCGCGTGACGAAGACTTCCGAGCCGTCGCCGAGGAATTCGACCGTCTGCGCATGGGTGATCGCGCCGAGCCCCTGCGCGGCGAGGGCGGCATTGGCAGCGGCGTGAATGTCGGGCGCGCTGTCGACGAGCGTGCCGTCGAGATCGAAGACCGCCGCCCTCACGCCGCCTTCCACTTGATCGAGCAGCCCATCGAGGGCGTCTGGCTGCGCGGGCCTTCGCCGGTGTCGCGCACGGCCTGCATCGCCTCGATCAGTTCGCGCCGCGTATTGGGACCCGCCGCGCCCTTGCCCGCATCGTCGAGCCGGCCGCGATACTGCAGTTCCATGTCGGCGTTGAAGCCGAAGAAGTCCGGCGTGCAGGCCGCGCCCCAGTCGCGTGCGACCGCCTGGCTCTCGTCGTGCAGATAGGGGAAGGGGAAGCCATGCTCGCGCGCCATGCGGGCCATGTTCTCGAAGCTGTCATCGGGATGCGTCGTCGCGTCGTTGGAACAGATCGCGGCGACGCCGATGCCCATCTCCCGGAGCCGGCGTGCATCGTCGATCAGACGGTCGAGCACGGCGAGCACATATGGGCAGTGATTGCAGATGAACACCACCACCGTGCCGTTCGGCCCGCGGATGTCGTCGAGGCTGTAGCTGCGCCCGTCGGTGGCGGGCAGGGTGAAGCCCTGCGGCGTCCAGCCGAAATCGC
>PUKW01000353.1 GCA_003550665.1 Paracoccaceae bacterium
CTGGATCACCCCCGAGGACGGGGTGCTCGACGGCATCACCCGCGACACGGTGTGCCGCCTCATCGAGCGTATGGGCGGCGCGGTGCGGCGCGGGCCGCTTTCGGCTGCGGCGCTGCGCGGGGCGCGGGAGGTGCTGCTGACCTCGACGGCGGGCGGGGTGATCCCGGTGACGAGGCTCGACGGCGCGGCGGTGGGCGACGGGGCGCCGGGGCCGCAGACCCGGGCGCTTCGCGAGGCCTACTGGGCGCTGCATGCCGATCCGGGCTGGACGGTGCCGGTCGCGGAGCTGGCGGGGTAGGGCGCCCGGCGGCGGACCGCCGGGCGTCCGGCTCAGCTCAGCTCGGCACGCACGATCGCCGCACCCTCGGCCATCGCCTTCATCTTGCCGAAGGCCACGTCGCGGGGCAGGTATTTCAGCCCGCAATCGGGCGCGACCACGATGCGTTCGGCGTCACAATGGGGCAGCGCCCGGCGGATGCGCCCGGCGACCGTCTCCGGGCTTTCCACGCTCATATCCGACAGATCGAGCACGCCGAGGATGATCTTCTTCTTCGACAGCTTCTCCAGAATCGAGCAGTCGAGATTGGACTGCGCCGTCTCGATGGACACGCCGGTGACCTCGATGTCGTTAAACTCGGGCAGGAAGGAGTAGCCGTCGGTCGGCCGCTCGTGGATGATCGCGGCGTAGCCGAAGCAGATATGCACGGCCGTCTCGCCGCGCACCCCTTCGAGCGCGCGGCGCAGCGCGTCGGCACCGAATTCGCGCGCGGCCTCGGGGCGGGCCTGCATGTAGGGTTCGTCGATCTGAACGATATCGGCGCCGGCGGCGTGCAGGTCCTTGATCTCGGCGTTGACCGCCGCGGCATAGTCCATCGCCATCTTCGCCGGGTCACCGTAGAAATCGTCCTGCGCCTGCTGCGACATCGTGAAGGGGCCCGGCACGGTGATCTTGGTGCGTCGGTCGGTGCTGGCGCGCAGGAACTTCATGTCCGCGCCCTCGACCGGGTGCTTGCGCCGGATCGGGCCGACGACGCGCGGCACCGGGTTGGGCTCGCCGGAGCGGTCGAGCGCGGTGCCATGATTCTCGAGATCGACGCCCTCGAGCGCGGTCGCGAAGCGGTTCGAGTAGCTCTCGCGGCGGATCTCGCCATCGGTGATGATGTCGAGCCCGGCGCGCTCCTGCTCGCGGATCGCGACGAGGGTGGCGTCGTTCTGGGCCTCGTCCAGTTGCTCGGACGGGATGCGCCAGAGCTCGGCGGCGCGGGTGCGCGGGGGGAAGCGCCCCTTGAGCTTCTCGCGGTCGATCAGCCAGTCGGGCTGGCAGTACGACCCGACGAGCGAGGTCGGCAGAAGTGTGTTCACATTGGTCATGCATGTCTCCGTCAATGGTTTGTTCACCGGAATGCGTGGGGCGCCGGTATCCGCTTCGGCGCCCGGCGGCCCGGCGCCTTTGCGAGGATCAGGCCGGCCCTCGCGGCCAGGCTTTCATAGCCGCACTCCGAGCGAGTTTCCACTGAGCTCTTGGCCCGCCCGCCCGGCACGGCGTTGCGGAACCGGACCGCGCGAAAGCCACCGTTCCTCCGGGGCGATGGTGATCGCGCCTGCGCAGGCGCACGCAGATGATCGCTGGACGGGGGCGCGGCTCAAAGCCGCGGGATCGGCACGAGCGGCACCGGACCGAGCCGGATCATGCCGTCCGAGAGGGTCAGCGGCGCCTCGACGGTGTTTTCGCTGCCGCTGCGATCCTCGAGCGACTGCAGCGCGCGCTCGGCCAGCGCCAGCTGGTTGCCCGAGAGCAGCTCGGCCGCCTCCGCCATGTCAAGCAGATCGCGCCAATGCGTGATTCGCAGGGTGATCTGCCCCTCGGGCCGACCTTCGGCGTCGACATCGAGCGTGCCGGCGGCGCGCAGCTCGATCTGCCCCCAGGCAAGCTGGCCCTCGTGCAGCTCGAGCCCGACGACGGGCGGCAGCCCGTCCGCGGCATCCATGTCGAGCGGCTGAGCGAAGGCGAGCTGCGCGTCGAGCGCGGCGTGGTCGATGCGCGCGGGCACCCCGCGCCCCGCGGGCAGGACGATATCCGATGCCTGCGTCGTCAGGTCATGCAGGCGCCCCGCGCCGTCCGCGCGCCGCATCCGCAGCTCGCCCGTGCTGATGCCGGCTGTCCAGCCATGCTGCGACTCGAGATGCAGTTGCTCGGCGTCGATCCGCAGCGCGTCGAGACCCAGACGCCGGAGCGGGCGCAAGCGCGCGCCCCCATCGAGCCGTGCGCTGGTCACGGTGACGGTCTCTTCGGCCAGGTGCAGCCGCTGCGTGCCCGGCAGGCGCAGCGTGATGTCCTGCGGCCAGTAGCTCGCCGCCTCGAGGCGCATCGAGGGCGCGCTCCAGCCATAGCCGCTGATGTCGAAGAATTGCGGGCGCGTCACCGACACGTCGAAGCGATGCGGAAACCCGGCCATGGACAGCCCGCCATGGGCCAGCTGTGCGTCGCCGATGGGCCGCGCCTCGAGCCATGGCCCGACATATCGCTCGGCGAGCTGCGCGGTGCCGACCCAGTACGCGATCCAGCACAGTGGCACCACCAGCAGCAGTGCGATCTTCATTCGGCGCATCGGCCTCCCTTTCCTCGGGCTGAATGATAGTGTTTACACGCCCTGCCACCAAGGAACCATCACGATGCGCGACGACAGCCTGTGGGTTTTCGGATACGGCTCACTGATCTGGAATCCGGGTTTCGCTCATGGCGAGACGCGACTCGCCACGCTGGCGGGCTATCGCCGCTCCTTCTGCATGCGCTCGATCCATCATCGCGGCACGCCGCAGCGGCCGGGGCTCGTGCTCGCGCTCGACGCGGTCGACGGGGCGCGGTGTCACGGGGTCGCCTTCGAGGTGCCGGGCCCGATCGCGGCGGAGACGCTGGAATACCTGCGCGCACGCGAGCTGATCTCGGCGGCCTATCTGGAAACGCGCCAGCGCCTCGAGCTCGAGGATGGCCGGCAGGTCACGGCGGTGACTTATGTCATCGATTCGCAGCACGCGCAGTATTGCGGGGCGCTGCCGCTCGAGGAACAGGCCGCGATCATCGCCGACGCCGAAGGCGGCATGGGCGCGAACAGCGACTATCTTTTCAGCACGGCGCGTCATCTTGAGGCGCTCGGCATCGGGGATGAGGACCTCGCCTGGCTGACGCAGCGTGTCGCGCAGATCAACCGCGGGTGACGGTCGAGGGATCGTCGCTTGGCATATCCCATTGCGGCCCATAGTATTCCCTTGATGCTGCCGACGTAGCAAGGACCCATGAAACCGCCCCGGCGCGACACTCGACCGTATTTCTCCCGCCCGCTGCGACAGCTCACGCTGATGCTCGCGGTGCTGGTGCTCGTGGCGCTCGGCTCCTACATCGCGTTTCCGCGGGTCTCGGCCGTCTTCTTCGCCAATGTCTGGCTCAACGGCTTCATTTTCGGCGTCTTCGTGATCGGCGTGGTGACCTGCTTTCTGCAGATCTATCAGCTGTCCGCCTCGATCCGCTGGATCGAGGGCTTCGCCGCGGAGACCCCCGGCCACCGGATGACGGTGCCGCCGCGGCTGCTCGCGCCGATGGCCGCGCTCCTGCGCGAGCGCGGCGCGAGCAGCAAGATCGCCGCGGGCTCCGCGCGCACGATGCTCGAATCCGTCGGCACCCGCATCGACGAGGATCGCGACATCACGCGGTATATCGTCAACCTGCTGATCTTTCTCGGCCTGCTCGGCACGTTCTACGGCCTCGCGATTACCGTGCCCGCCGTAGTGGAGACGATCCGCTCGCTGGCGCCCTCCGAGGACGAGGGCAGCATCGACATCTTCGACCGGCTCATGCAGGGGCTCGAGGAACAGCTCGGCGGCATGGGGACGGCCTTCTCGTCGTCCCTGCTGGGGCTGGCGGGCTCGCTCGTCGTGGGGCTTCTGGAGCTCTTCGCGAGCCAGAGCCAGAACCGCTTCTACCGCGAGCTCGAGGACTGGCTGTCCTCATTCACCCGCATCGGCCTTGCCGGCGACGGGGAAGGCTCGGGCGACGGCGCCGGGCTCGAGGGGTTGCTCGACCACATGGCCGGGCAGGTCGAGGCGATGCAGGCGACCTATGCGCGCTCCGAGGAGAATATCGGCGCGCTCACGCAAGCGGTCGAGCGGCTCGCCACGCGCCTCGACCGCGAGAGCGACGCCGGCGCCGCGCTCGCCCGCGTCGCCGAGGGGCAGCAGCGGCTCGTCGACGCGCTCGAGGCGCGCGGCGACGGCGAGAGTTTCGAAGACGGCGATGCCGAGGCGCGCATGCGGCTGCGCTCCATCGACGTGCAGCTGCTGCGCATTCTCGAGGAGATCTCGGCGGGCCGCCAGGAAAGCATAACCGACCTGCGCAGCGACCTCGCCAATCTCACCCGCTCGGTGCGCCAGTTGTCGCGCGCGGCATCGGGGGCCGGACCCGACCGGGAGACGTAGCCCATGCCGCTTTCGCGCCGGACAGGGCAGCGCTTCACTTCCTCGATCTGGCCCGGCTTCGTGGATGCGATGACGGCCCTGCTGCTGGTGCTGATGTTCGTGCTGTCGATCTTCATGATCGTGCAGTTCGTCCTGCGCGAGACGATCACGACCCAGGACAGCGAATTGCAGGAACTGCAGCGCGAGATCTCCTCGCTGAGCGACGAGCTGAGCAGCGCCGAGGCCGAGGCCGCCGCGCTGGAGGATGAGGTCGCGGGACTCGGCGCGGCGCTCTCGGAGGCCGAGGCGACGGCGCGCGACCGCGCGGCGCGGCTTGCGGCGATGACATCCGCGCTCGCCGGGCGCGACAGAGCGCTTGCCTCGGCGCGCGCGCAGATCGAGGGGTTCGAGGCGCAGGTCGCGACCCTGCTCGCCGAGCGTGACGCGGCGCGCTTCGAGATCGCGGATCTCGAAGTCGAACGCGACGCGCTGGTTTCGGCGCAGGAGGCGCTCGAACAGGACCTCGCCGCTGCCCGCGACGAGCGCGACGCCGAGGCCGAGGCCGCGCGGCTCGCCGCCGTGCAGCGCGAGGCGGTCGAAGCGGCGCTCGAGCAGCTGCGCGCCGAAATGGCCGAGCGCGAGGCAACGCTGGCGGATATCGCGGCCGAACTCGCGCAGCGCGAGGCCGACCTCGACGCCACGACCGAGCAGCTCGACGCGGCGCAGGACGCGCTGTCGCAGGAGCGGTCGGCGCGGCTTGCGTCGATCGCCACGCAGAGCGTTCTGCGCGCCGAATTCGCCGAGCTCGAGGCCGCGCTCGACGATGCCGAGGCCGCGCGGCTGCGCGAACTCGAGGACCGGCAGCGCCTCGCGGAGCGGGTCGAGGAACTCGAGGACATGATCAGCGAAGAGGAAGCCGCGCGGCTGCGCGAGGCCGCCGCCGCGCAGGCGCTGCGCGACCGGCTCGCCGATGCCGAGGCGGAGCTGTCACAGGCCGAGGCCGAGCGGATCGCCGAGGTCGCCGCGGCGGAGGCGTTGCGGGCCCGGCTGATGGACGCCGATGACGAGCTCACCGCGATGACCCTGTCGCTCGAGGCGGCGCGGCAGGAAGCCGAGGAAACCCTGACCCTGCTCGCCGCGGCCGAGGCGGCCGAAGAGGATCTGCAAGAGCGGCTCGAGGCGGTGGAGGCCGAGTCAGATCTGCGCGCCGCGCTGCTCGCGCAGGCCGAACGCGAACTAGCCGAGCGCGACGAGCGCGCTGCCGAGAGCGACCGCCGCGCCGTGCTGCTCAATCAGCAGGTCATCGAGCTGCGCCGCCAGCTCGGCGAGCTTCAGGCCCTGCTCGACGATGCCGAGGCGCGCGATGTCGCCGCGGATGTCCAGATCGAGGCGCTGAGCGCGCGGCTCAACGCCGCGCTCGCCCGCGCCGCCGAGGAACAGCGCCGCCGCGCCGATCTCGAGGCGGCCGAGCGCGAACGGCTCGAGCGCGAGGCGCAGGATCTCGAACAGTATCGCTCCGAGTTCTTCGGGCGCCTGCGCCAGCTGCTCGGCGATCGCGAGGGCATCGAGATCGTCGGCGATCGTTTCGTCTTTTCCTCGGAGGTGCTTTTCGATCTCGCCTCCGCCGATCTCGCGAGCGGCGGCGAGATCGAGATCGAGAGCGTTGTCGCGCTGCTGCGCGAGATCTCCGACGAGATCCCCGACGAGATCGACTGGATCGTGCGCGTCGATGGCCACACCGACAACCTGCCGATCACCGGCGCCGACGCCGAGTTCGAGGATAACTGGGAACTCAGCCAGGCGCGCGCGCTGTCGGTGGTGCGCTACATGATTGACGAGCTGGGTTTTCCGGCCGATCGGCTCGCGGCCGCAGGGTTCGGCGAATACCGCCCCGTCGATCCCGCCAACACCCCCGAGGCGCGCGCCCGCAACCGGCGCATCGAGCTCAAGCTGACCGAGCGGTGAGCGCGCCCGCTCAGACGCGCTCGAGGATCAGCGCGATGCCCTGGCCCACCCCGATGCACATCATGCACAGCGCGTAACGCCCGCCCCGGCGCTGCAACTCCCAGCTCGCCGTCGCCACGAGCCGCGCGCCCGACATCCCCAGCGGATGGCCCATCGCGATGGCGCCGCCATTGGGATTCACATGCGCGGCGTCATCGGGCAGCCCGAGATCGCGCGTCACCGCGAGCGCCTGCGCGGCGAAGGCCTCGTTGAGCTCGATGAGGTCCATGTCACCAAGCGTGAGCCCCGTGCGCGCGAGCAGCTTGCGCGCCGCTGGCACCGGCCCGACGCCCATGATCCGCGGCTCCACCCCGGCCACCGCCATGCCGAGCACCCGCGCGCGCGGGGTGAGGCCGTGGCGCGCGGCGGCGGCCTCGCTCGCGACAACGAGCCCCGCCGCGCCGTCATTGACGCCCGAGGCATTGCCCGGCGTGACGCTCAGATCGGGTCCGTTCACCCCCTTGAGCTTGGCGAGCTTTTCGGCGGTGACATCGGGGCGCGGATGCTCGTCGCGATCGACGGTGACGGGGTCGCCGCGCCGCTGCGGCACCTCGACGGGGATGAGTTCCTCGGCAAAGCGCCCGGCCTCTTGCGCCGCGCCCCAGCGCGCCTGGCTGCGCGCGGCGAAGGCGTCCTGATCGGTGCGGCTGATGCCCCATTCGGCGGCGACGGTGTCGGCCGTCTCGGGCATCGAATCGATGCCGTAGCGCGCCTGCATCCGCGGATTGACGAAGCGCCAGCCGATGGTCGTGTCGTGGATGGCGCTCGTGCGCGCGAACGCGGCCTCGGCCTTGGGAATCACGAAGGGCGCGCGGGTCATGCTCTCGACGCCGCCGGCGATGGCAAAGTCGATATCGCCGGCGCGGATGGCGCGCGCGACGCTCCCGACGGCGTCCATCCCCGAGCCGCAGAGCCGGTTGATCGTCGCGCCGGGGACCTCGACGGGCAGCCCGGCGAGCAGCCCCGCCATGCGCGCGACATTGCGGTTGTCCTCGCCGGCCTGATTGGCGCAGCCCATGAGTATGTCGTCGAGCGCGGCCCAGTCGGCGCCGGGGTTGCGCCGCATCAGATGGGTGAGCGGCAGCGCGGCAAGGTCATCCGTGCGCACCGCCGCGAGCGTGCCGCCATAGCGCCCGATCGGGGTGCGCACCGCGTCGCAGATGAAGGCCTCGGCCATGCGTGTCTCCCTGGTGGGCGGCGCGGTCGCCGCGCGCTGCCATCCTGCGGTGCGCTATCAGCCGTCCGCCCGGCCTTCAACGTGCCCGCGTCACAGGTTCAGCTGCGCGCGCTTGGCGCGCAGGCCGTCCGTCACCCGCACGAGCGCCGTCGTGATCCCCGGCTCCGAGAGCGCGTGCCCGGCCAGCGGCACCATCTCGAGCCGGCCGCGCGGCCAGGCATCGGCGAGCGCCCAGGCCGAGGCGGGCGGGCAGATCATGTCGTAGCGCCCCTGCACGATCTCGCCGGGGA
>PUKW01000323.1 GCA_003550665.1 Paracoccaceae bacterium
CCGATCCTCGCCATGTGGGCGACCCCGGCGAACCTGCAATTCGCCTCGCCGCTGTTCTGGAAGGTGATGCTCGTGGCGGTCTATGGCGCGCTGCTCGCGGTCACGCTCCTGGGCATGATGGGCGCGCCGAAGGCGGGGCGCAACCCGCTGGTGCTGCCGATCGCGCTGCTTGCGGTGGCGATCACGCTCGTGGCCGGCTCGGTCTACGGGATGATGCACATGCGCCCGATGTGGTTCGGCGGCGAGATCCCGGTCGTGTTCCTGATCGAGAGCCTCGTGGGCGCCTTCGCCTTCGTGGTGTTCTTCACCTATCTCGCGCACGGGCTGTCGCGCGCGGGGATGTCGGAGGCGATGCACGCGCTGCTCGACGGGCCGATGCCGCGCTTCTTCGCCGCGGCGATCGCGCTGCATCTTGCGCTTCTGGGCGGGCGCGCGATCACCGGGCTGTGGAGCAACGCGGAAGGCCTGCAGGTCTGGGAGTATCTCGTCGCACAGCCGCTGTTCCATATCGGCATCTGGGGCTGCACGGTGCTGCCGCTGGTGCTGATGCTGCTACCGGGCACGCGCACCGCGGCGGGGGCGCAGATCCTCTCGGCGGTGCTGGTAATGATCGGGCTGTTCATCGCGCGCTACGAGTTCGTGATCGGCGGTCAGCTCGTGCCGCTCTTCAAGGGGACCTGGTCGACCGGGCTGATCGAATACACGCCCTCGCTCACGGAATGGGCGCTGCTGGGCACCGGGATCGGGGTGGCCAACCTGATCTATGCCTTTGCGGGCTGGTTCCTCAACGCCGGCGACGAACGCTGAAGCCGCGCGGGGCCGGGAACGCCGGCCCCGCACCAGAAGGAGGACGACATGACCCGACAGCTCGCCGCCACCGCCCATGCCCGCCGCGATTTCTGGCTGTGCCTCGCGCGCGCCTTCGCGCCGCCGGCGGGTGGGGACTATCACACCGCCTTCGCCGAGGATCTGCCCGCCGACCTCGAGGCCATCGCCGCCGAGATCGGGCTCGAGCTTGGTGCGCAGATCGCCGCCTTTCGCGACGCGGCCGCACAGGCCGAGGATGCGCAGGCGCTGCAGAAGCTCTATGCGGGGCTGTTTCTCACCCCGCCCGCGCCGGTGATGATCAATGCGGGCTATTACATCGATGGCGGGTTGATGGGCGCGACGGAGAAGGCGCTCAATGAATGGTATGGCCTGCACGGCTTTGCCCGCCACGAGCATTTCCGCGATCTCTCCGACACCGTCGCGGTGCAGTGCGAATTCCTGTCGCTGCTCTACGACAAGGCTGGGACCGCCGCCGAGGCCGACGAGGATCTCGAGGCGATGGCCTATGTCGGCGAGGCCGAGCGCTTCCTCGCCGAGTATCCGCGCCACTGGGTCACGCCGATGCTGCGCGAGCTCGAGGGGGCCGTGGAGCGGCGCGGCGTCACCCCGGCCTATGCGCATCTGCTGCGCGTGCTCTGGCTCGCGGTGGAGGAGGCGGTCACCCGCGCGGGCAGCCGCATCGAGAAGGCCCGATCGGCCGACCTGCCGCGCGGCTCGAGCCGGGGCATGGGCGCGCTCACCGCCGAGGACCTCGCCGAGATCGCCTTCCGGCTCGAACGCGACGGGCTCGCCTGGGACCATGTCGCCGCGCTCGACGGCTGGGACGACTCGGTCTTCGAGCGCCGCCGCGCCGAAGCCGACGCCCCGATGGGCAAGACCCGCGACGCGCTGGACTGAGCGGGCCGGCGCCGAAGCGCCGCGCGCAACCCGCGCGATCCGGCGAACAGTCCGGCATGCGAGCGCCGCGCGATCACCGCCCTTGATCGAGATCATCGCCGCCGCGCGCCGCGCAGACGATGCTCGCGCGATCATCAGGAGGAGCCACCATGCCGCGATCCGACGTCGTCATCTGCCATCCGGTCCGCACCGCGATCGGAACCTACAATGGCAGCCTCAAGACCCTCCCGGCCACCGAGCTCGGCGGCGCCGCGATCAGGGAGACGCTGCGCCGAAGCGGGCTCGATCCCGCCAGGCTGGGCGGCGTCATCATGGGCAACGTGATCCAGGCCGGCAACAAGATGAACCCGGCCCGGCAGGCCGCGATCGCGGCCGAGGTGCCTGTCAGCGTGCCCGCGCTGACGCTGAACCGGGTCTGCGGCTCCGGGGCGCAATCCGTCGCCTCGGCGGCCATGGAGGTCTGGCTGGGGCTGGCCGACGCGATCGCGGCGGGCGGCATGGAGAACATGGACCGTGCGCCGTATCTGCTGCCCGGTGGGCGCTGGGGGCACCGCATGGGCCATGCGCAGATCTATGATGCGATGCTTTTCGACGGGCTCAACGATGCCTTTTCCGATCAGCATGCAGGGTGGCATACCGAGGATCTCGTCATCGAGCACGGCATCACCCGCGCCGACCAGGATGCCTGGGCCGCGCGCTCGCAGCAAGCCTTCTCCCGGGCGCAGGCGGCGGGGCACTTCCACACCGAGATCGTGCCCGTCGAGATCAGGGGCCGCAAGGGCCCCGAGACCTTCAACACCGACGAGCACAACCGCGCCGACACCACCGAGGAGTCGCTGTCGAGGATGCGCCCCGCGTTCCGCAAGGAAGGCACGATCACCGCGGGCAACGCGCCCGGCCTCAACACCGGCGCGGCGGCGATGATTGTGGCGTCGCGGGCGTTTGCCGAGGCGAATGAGCTCGCGCCCGCCGCAAGGCTCGTCAGTTTCGGTGTCGGCGCGGTGGAACCGGGGATGTTCGGCATCGGCCCGGTGCCGGCGGTGCGCGAGGCGCTCGAACGGGCCGGCTGGGCCTCGGGCGATGTCGAGCGCGTCGAGATCAACGAGGCCTTCGCGGCCATCGCCATCGCCGTGCAGCGCGAGCTCGGCCTGTCGGCCGATATCTGCAATGTCGAGGGCGGCGCGATCGCGCATGGCCATCCGATCGGCGCCACCGGCGCGGTACTCACGACCCGGCTCGTGCACTCCATGCGGCGCGACGGGCTGCGGCGCGGGATCGTCACGCTGTGCATCGGCGGCGGGCAGGGCATTGCGCTGGCGCTGGAGATCTTGGACTAGAGCGCGGCGCGTTCGTTCGCGTTCACGCGCCGCGCTCATGGTGTCCGCGCCCGAGTGTGCCTAGGGGAGCAGCACCGTCGAGCCCGTCGTCGCGCGGCCCTCGAGATCGGTATGCGCGGCGGCGGCCTCGTCGAGCGGGCGCGTCGCGCCGACATGGATGCGCACCTCTCCGGCGCGGATCGCATCGAACAGCGCCGCGCTCGCGCGCAGCAGCCAGGCCCGATCCGCCGTGAAGTGGAACAGGGTCGGGCGCGTGAGCCGCAGGGAGCCGCGCGCCAGATGCGAGATGCGGAACTGATCCGGCGCGCCGGAGGCCTGCCCGAAGCTCACCAGGGTGCCGAACGTGGCGAGACACTCGGCCGAGCCGAGGATCGTGTCCGCGCCGACGCCGTCATAGACGGCCGCAACCCCGGCGCCATCGGTAAGCGCGCACACCCGCTCGACGAAATCCTCGCTGTGGTAGTCGATCACCTCCGCGTAGCCGTTCTCGCGGGCCAGCGCGCATTTCTCAGGGCCGCCCGCCGTGCCGATGGCGCGCACCCCCTTGGCCTTGAGCCACTGCCCCGCGATCAGCCCCACGCCCCCGGCGGCGGCGTGAAACAGCACCGTGTCGCCCTCGGAAACCGGCGCGCTGTCATGGATCAGGTAGTAGGCGGTCAGACCCTTGAGCATTGCCGCGGCGGCGACGGAGTCCTCGATGATGTCGGGCAGCGGGACGAGCTGCGCGGCGGCGACGATGCGGTGCGTGGCATAGGCCCCGTTGGCGGCGACATAGGCGACGCGCGCGCCCGGCTCGACCTCGCTGACCCCGTCGCCGACGGCCTCCACGATGCCGGCCCCCTCGCAGCCGAGCACGAGATTGCGCTCCTGCGGCCAAGGGTAGAGCCCGGAGCGGAAATAGATGTCGATGTAGTTCACGCCGATGGCCGTGTGGCGCACCAGCACCTCGCCCGGCCCCGGCGCGGACGGGTCGAAATCGATGCGGCGCAACTGGTCGGGGCCGCCGGGGGCGGCGGCGGCGATGGCGTAGGGCATGGTCAGTCCTCGGTGAAGGCCGCGTCGACGGGCGGGCGGATGGCGTTGACGAGATGGTTGGTCTTGCCGGCGGTGGCGATGATGCGCAGGAGCTCGGCCTGCTCGGCCGCGCTCATGCCCTTGGCGCGCGCGGCGGCGAGATGCGAATGGGTGCAGTACTCGCAGGAATTGGCGATCGAGACGGCGGCGTAGATCATCTCCTTGGTCTTGGCGTCGAGCAGCGTCTCGGTCGCCATCACCGCCTTGACCTCGCCCCAGACCTCCTCGAGCAGGGGCGGGTCGAAGGCGAGATAGCGCCACAGGTTGTTGACGAAATCGCTGCCGCGGGTGGCGCGGATATCGTCGAAGACGGCGCGCACGCGCGGGTCGGATTCCGGGTCCTGCGGTGGCGGGACGGTCGCCATGGCGTCTCCTTTGCAGGGTCAGAGCAGCGTGAAGACCCGCGCCGGCCCGCCCGTGCCGCCGGCATGCTTGGGCGCGCCGACGACGAGCACCGCGCCGGAGTCGGGCACCTCGTCGAGCCCGGCGAGGCATTCGATGCCCCAGCGCCCGGCGGGCAGCCAGCCGTAATGCACCGCGAAATCCGCCGAGGGCCCGTGATCGAGCGACAGCGTGTCCACAGCGATGCCGGCGATGTCGTCCGCCTCGAGCAGCATCTCGGCGGCCTCGGGGTGAAAGCCGGGGAAATGCATCACCCCGTCATCGTCGGCGTTGCGAAACATCGTCCCGCCGACATGGCGCGCCCAGCCCGAATTCATCGCCACGCAGGCCCCGCGCGGCAGATCGCCGTTGCGTTCGATCCACTCGGCGATGTCGTCGGGGGTGAGCTGGGCGTCGGGGTCGGCCTCGGCCTTCTCGCGGATGTCGATCACGGCGAGCGGCACGATGAGCCGGTCGATCGGGATCTCGGCGACGCTGTTGCCGTCCTCGGAGAAGTGCAGCGGCGCGTCGACATGGGTACCGGTGTGCTCATGCACGCGCATCTCGAAGGCGTTGAAGCCGTCCTCGGCGAAGTCCGCGGCCCGGTCGAGGAAGAATTGCTGCTCCCCAAAGAAGGTCGGGAAGTCCTCGGTCAGGGTGTGGGTCATGTCGACCATGCCGCCGCCCTCCTGCGCGAGCGCCGGGCGCGGTGCCAGCGTCGCCCCCAGCGCCGCCGCCGCTCCGGCACCCGCCGAGGTGCGGAAGAAATCGCGCCGGTTCAGCATCTTGCGCTTGACCCGGTTCATCACGCATACATCGCACATCCGGTTTTCTCCCTGCTGATCGCGCCACCAAGTATGGACGCGCGGCGCGCCCGGTCAAGCGTTCAGCGCAGGATGTCCACGAGCGCAGTCGAGAGCACCGGCACCGCCGCGATGATCGCAAGCCCGATCAGCGCGGTGGCGAGGAAGGGAAGCGCCCCGCGCGCCACCCGCTCGATCGGCATGCGCGTGACATTGGCCGCCACATAGAGATTGATCCCCACCGGCGGGGTGAACAGCCCGATGGCGAGGTTGATCATCACCACCACCCCGAACCAGACCGGGTCCCACTCCAGCGTGCGCACCACCGGCAGGATGATCGGCAGCGAGATGAACATCACCGTCACTGCATCCATGAACATCCCCGCGATCAGCAGGATGAGCATGATCACCAGGAGGATCACCCACTCCTCGTCGCTCAGCCCCAGAAGCGCCCCCGAATAGCTCGCCACGAGCCCGTCCACCGTCACCACCCAGCCGAACAGGCTCGCATAGGCCACGACGAGCATCACCACCGCGGAGGAAGCGCTCGCATCCGCCAGCGCATTGTAAAGCCCGCGCAGCGTCAGCGTGCGGTAGGCCAGCGCGCCCACCGCCAGCGCATAGACCGACGCGACGAGCGCGGCCTCGGTCGGGGTGAAGGCGCCCGAATAGATCCCGCCGAGGATCACCACCGGCGTCATCAGCCCCCAGAAGGACTCGCGGAACGAGCGCCACAGCCGCGTGCGGTAGGGCAGCCCCGCATAGGGGTCTGGCATCAGCGCATCGAGGCTCGGCGCGTCCGCCGCCCGGCCGCGGCGCGCGAAGGGCAGGGTGGCGAGCATGATCAGCCCCATCACGAGGCCGGGGATGATCGCCGCGATGAAAAGCCGCGAGATCGACGTCTCCGCGATCACCCCGTAGATCACCAGCCCGATCGAGGGCGGGATCACGATCGACATCGCCGCCCCCGCACAGACCAGCCCCGCGGCGAAGGCGCGCGGATAGCCGTCGGTCTCCATGCCGCGGATGATCATCGGCCCGATCGCCGCCACCGAGGCCGGCCCCGACCCCGACACAGCCCCCCAGAACAGGCACACCACCGTGCCCACCACCCCCATGCCGCCGGGCAGGCCGCCCACGAGCACCCGGAAAAAGCGGATCATCCGCTCCGCGATGCCGAGCGCGCCCATCAGCGTGCCCGCGAGGATGAAGAACGGGATCGCCAGAAGCGAGAATCGCGTGATGCCGGTGACGATCAGATCGCCGGCGAGATTGAGCCCGAAGCCCATCTGCCACATCGCCCAGACCGAGGACAGACCGAGCGCGAAAGCCACCGGCACGCGCAGCGCCATCAGAAGGAAAAAGGCGATGATCATCTGCGTGCCCGCGGCGAGCTCAAACATGCGGGGTCTCCCCCGCGTCGCGGTCGCGCAGCGCCTCGATGACGTGCTGTACGTAGCGCACGATCACGAGCGCGAAGCCGAACGGCGCCCCGATGGTGTAATACCACCCCGGCAACCCCAGCCCGTAGGAGCGCACCCCGCTCGCCATCTGGTTGGACACGACGACCCAGGTGAACCACGCCGACAGCACCAGAAGCAGCACCGTGAGCGCCGCGCTGAACACGAAGAGCGGCGTGCGCAGTGCGCGCGGCAGCGCGTCGAGCACCAGCGTGACCGCCAGATGCTCGCCGCGCCGCGCCGCGATCGCCGCGCCGAACACCGTCAGCAGCAGGAAACCGTTGGTGAGCAGTTCCTCGGTCGCGGCGAAGGAATAATTCGTGCCGTAGCGCACCACGACATTGGCAAAACCCACCGCCGTCATCGCCAGAAACAGCACGGCGCAGATGATCTTTTCCGCTTCGCGCAGGAGAAACGCCATCGCCGCCCGGCCTTTCGGATTGCGCCGCCGGGGGCCGGCCCCGGCGGCGGGATCAGGTGGCCGGGATCAGTCGCGCACCGAGGCGATCGCCTCCTCGAAGGCCGCGACGAGCTCCGGGCCCACTTCCTCGGCCCATTTGTCATAGTCCGGCTGGGTGGCGTCGCGGAAGGCCTCGAGGTCCTCGTCGCTGGGCTCGTAGATCTCCATGCCCTGCTCGCGCAGGTAGTCGAGGCCCTGCTCGGTGCCCTCGCGGGTGATCTCGATCTGGTAGGCCATCGCCTCCTCGGCCGCCGCGCGCACCGCGTCCTGCGTCTCGGAGTCCATCGCCTCCCAGCGCGCCTCGGAAATGCCGAGGAAGAGCGGATCGTAGGAGTAGTGCCAGGTGGTGAGGTAGCTTTGGACCTCGTAGACCTGCTGCGGGATGATCACGGCGCCGATCGGGTTCTCCTGCCCGTCCACGACGCCCTGCTGCAGCGCGGTCATCGTCTCGGTCCACTGCATCTGCTGCGGGTTGGCGCCGAGCGCCTCCATCACGTCGATATACATCGGCCCGGCGACACGCATGTTGAGGCCCTGCATGTCCTCGGGCGAGGTGATCGGGCGGGTGTTGTTGGTCACCTCGCGAAAGCCGTTCTCGCCCCAGGCGAGCACCACGATGCCCTCCTCGGCGAGCCGGTCGGTGAGCATCTCGCC
>PUKW01000208.1 GCA_003550665.1 Paracoccaceae bacterium
CCATAGAGATGGCTTTCTCGAAACTGAAGTCGCTGATCAGAAAGGCCGCTGCGCGAACCTACGATCAACTCTGGGCAGCCGTCGGCCAGGTCTGCGACCTGTTCTCAGACGAGGAGTGCTAAAACTTCTTCAAGGCAGCAGGCTATGAGGCCGATTAACCGCGACACGCTCTAAAACACTCCATTCGGTGCGCTGGCTCATATCGTCGTCCTCCCCTCGGTGCGCGCCTTCGGGCTCTGGGGCCATGGCGCTGTGCGGCTCGCGCCCCGCGCGGGCGCGCCAGCTCATTCATCTCATTGCCGATCCTCGGCCCGGTCCTTGCCATGGCGATCCCGATTGAGCGGACCTTGTTCGCGCAGGCAACGGGCGCGTTCGTGGTCCTCGCCCGGTGCCGCGGCGGTGTTCGGGTGCGCGTTGACGATCCGCCGCTCAGAATCCCTGCCGCCGCAACTCATCCGTGATCCGGGCGCGCAAGTCACCATCCACCATCGGGAATGCAGCGAAGAATTGTTCGGCGCAGGCGTCGGGCTTGTGTCTGCGCACCGCCTGTCGCCAGCCGGCGGCCTGTTGATGGCGGCCTGCGAGACCGCTCGCCACCGCCGCGATCATCGCGATCAGGTGATGTGCGCCCGGCGTGGTCGCGGCGCGATCGGCCCAGCGGGCCGCCGCATGAAAGTCGCCGGTATGGATCAGGGACAGCGCACGCGTGCCGTGCATTCCATAAAGCAGCGGATCGAGCGGGCTGAGATTGAGCGCAGCGTCGAGGGAGGTGTCGACGGCGGGGATATTGCCAGTCATCGCGGCAGTCAGGGCGCTTGCGTAATAGCCTTGGGCGTAGTTCGGGTTGAGATCCACGGCGCGCTTCAGCCAGCCGGCCGCGGTTTCGGGCTCGCCGGTCAGCCAGAAGGTGCGGCCCATCGTGAAATGCGTGAAAGGGTCGAGCGGATCGAGTTCCATACCCCGCTCGGCATGGCGCCTTGCATCCGCGGTGGCTTCCCGGCCGTCCGGCCCGAGGTGAAGAAAGGCGTCGAGGAACCGCGTGAATGACAGGCCGGCATGGGCGCGGGCGAAGCGGGGATCGAGCTCCACCGCGCGGTCGAAATAGCCGTGCGCCTTGCGGTTCGCATCGGGGGTAAAGCGGTATAGCTGGTTCAGCCCGAGATGAAAATTCGACCAGGCATCAAGCCGGTCGGAACCGGCCAGACCCGCCAGCCGCGCCTCGCTCTGCGGGACATGCAGGTCGAGGGCCGCCACGACACGGGAGGCGATGCGCGCTCGCAGATCCTCGATCTCGGCCATCGGCGCCGTCAGGCGGTCGCCCCAGATCACTTCGCCGCGCCCGGAGTCGGCAAGTTCGAAAATGACGATGACGGCGCCATCGCGGATCTCGATCGTGCCCGAGAGCACATACCCCGCATCAAGTGTCGCGCGAACCTGCTGGAGATCGGGTTCGGCCATGCGAAAGCGAAACGAGGAGCCGCGCGCGATCACCGCCAGCCAGCGCATCCGCGACAGCGCCTGGATGATCTCGTGCGGGATTGCCTCTGCGAGGATCTCCGCCTCGGGCGTCGCGCCGAGCGGTCGGAAGGGCAGCACCGCAACAGACGGACGCGACAGCTCCGCGCTGTCCGGGCCCGCGGGTTGCGCGACGCGTGCAGGTTGGGCGGCGGGGAGTTCGGTCGCATCGGCTATGAAACGGAAGCCGCGTCCGTGAACTGTCCGGATGACCGATTGGGTCTTTCCGGTGTCGCCGACGGCCTCACGTGCAGAGCGGATGCGGCTGGAGATGCTGGCGTCAGAGACCGGCCCGCCGTTCCAGACAACGCGCGCGATTTCGTCCTTGCTGACCATCCGGTCGCGATTGCGGATCAGGTGGATGAGGAGGGTCAGGACCTGAGGTTCGACCCGCTTCGCCGCACCCCCGCGTGCGAGTTCGAAACGCTCCGGATCGAGCGTGAAATTCCCAAAGCTCCACACCACGCAAGATCATACCGCAGAAAAGTGACTCTCTGGAGGAAAACTTCAGAAACGCATCAAGCATTCCGGCGCAGGACGGCCTCAATTGCCGGACCCAACCAAGCGAATGACAGGAGGCCGAAATGTTTGCCAATGTACCTTCCCACCGCCGCGCCCGTTGCACGATTGCCCCGCTCGCGGCCCTGTCCATCGCGGCGCTGACCCTCGCCGGCGGCGCAGCAGCCGAGCCCGATCCGATCACTGCCGAGCCGTTGATCGAGCGCCACAGCTTCTCGGGCGAGGTCGCGCTCAGCCTGACCCAGCGCCTCGACGGGCTCGATGCGCACGAGGTTGAGATGGCCGATGCCTCGTCGCTCGCCGTCATCGAGTTCACCATCCAGCCGGGCGCGACCTTCCCCTGGCACACCCATCCCGGAACCGTGCTGGTCAGCCTCGCCGAGGGCGAGCTCGACTTCATCTTCGCCGAGGATTGCACCGAACGCCGGCTCGAACCGGGGACCGCGATCGTCGATCCGGGCGACGAGCCGCATTCCGCCCATAACCCCGGTGAAGTGCCCACGATCGTCATCGCCACCATTATCGGCGCCCCCGCCGAGGGCGGACTGACCCTACCGCTCGAGGGCGACGAGGCCGCGGCCCTCGACGAGCAATGCGGCATCGAGACGCCGGGCGACCACGCCCATTGACACGGCCAGCAAACCGGCCCGCGCGCACCATGACGCGGACGGGCGACAACGCGGATGCGGGCTCATCGGTAATTCGGCGCTCTGCGGTCCGCGAAGCACCCGAAACGACGGAGGACCCAATGCAAACGACTGCCAAGACTTCGGCGCCCTGCGCGCGGCACGCTAAGCCGTCAGCCGCGCCACCGCGCCGCGCCGAACCAACGCTGCCCGGAGCAGCGGAGAAGCTGATCGCGTCAACCGGAACCGGGCCAACCGCCGAATTGCGGCGCACCCTCGCACGGTGGCACCGCGGCGAGAGCGCCGGTGACCGCGACACTTGACGGCGCCCGCGCCCGACCGCGCGCGAGATCGATGCGGCAACATAAGGCTGCGAGGCGGGCATAGCTACAGAGTCGCTGCGCCGCAACGCGCCCAGGACTGATAGGCCTCTCGGGCTGGACGCGATGCTTCTACAGATGTCGCCGGAGCGGAAGTCGAAGGGCTCAAGGTCTCCGGGCTGAGCGCCGGTCAAGTTCGCGGGTGACCCGATCGCGATTGCACGGTGGCGCCAGCCGCTCTCGCGGGCCTGCACCGGGCCGTACGAAACAGCATTGGCTTGCCCACAATGCCGGCTGCCGGCCTCTTTCGGCATGCCCCGGACGCCGCCTGCTGTCGCCAGTTTCGCGACCTGGTGCAATATCAGTGCTTGACTCGAAGGCACTGCACAAAAGAGCATCACGCGTCACTTCCGGAGTGCGTGGAGCTTGCAGGCGCTTGCACCTTCACGGGGTAGTGAGTGCAATCGACAAATGAAGCGCATCAGGGAGTTTTCATAATGTACAAGTACGCACTGTTCGGTATGTCAGCACTGGCCGCGGGGACTGCCGGAGCCTCGGCGCAAACGCTTGACGAAGTCATGGCGCGCGGCGAGCTCAATTGCGGGGTCTCGACGGGGCTTGCGGGGTTCTCGGCGCCGGATGCCGATGGCGACTGGCAGGGCTTCGACGTCGATTTCTGCCGTGCGATCGCCGCGGCGGTGTTCGGCGACGCGGATGCCGTCAACTACACGCCGCTCTCGCCGGAGCGGCGTTTCGACCCGCTCGGCTCGGGCGAGATCGACGTTCTTTCGCGCAACACCACCTGGACCTTCACGCGGGACATGGATCTCGGCTACCGCTTCGTGGGGACGAATTACTATGACGGGCAGGGCTTCATCGTGCCGACGGATCTCGGCGTCGAGTCGGCCCTCGAGCTCGACGGCGCGACGGTCTGCATCCAGACCGGGACCACCACCGAGCTCAACCTGTCGGACTTCTTCAGCGCCAACGACATGAGCTATGAGCCCAACCCGGTGGAGACCAACGCCGAGGCCCAGGAGCAGTATCTCGCCGGCTCCTGCGACACCTACACGACCGACCGGTCGGGCCTCGCGGCGACGCGCGCGTCGTTCGAGAACCCGGACGATCACATGGTCCTGCCCGAAACGATCTCCAAGGAGCCGCTCGGCCCCGTGGTGCGCAAGGGCGACGAGGACTGGGCCGGGATCGTGCAGTGGACGCTGTTCGCGCTGATCACCGCCGAGGAGCTCGACGTGACCTCCGAGAATGTCGAGGAGATCGCCGAAGAGGGGTCGGATGTGCCCGAGGTCGAGCGGCTCGTGGGCCGGTCGGGCGATTTCGGCGAGCTGATCGGGCTCGAGAATGACTGGGCGGTCAACGCGATCGCGCAGGTCGGCAACTACGGCGAGATCTTCGATCGCCACATCGGCGTGGACACCCCGATCGGGATCGAGCGCGGGCTCAACGCGCAGTATGACAATGGCGGCATCCTGTATTCGCCGCCGTTTCGCTGAGGCATAGCCTTCCCGGCCGGGGCGGTTCGCGCCGCCCCGGCCCTCCGGCCTTCGGCCGGGATCCCACCCCAATATCGAGCGAGCAGCCGCCATGAGCCCGCCCAGCCCCGGCCCGCCGCAGGAGCGGTTCCGCCTCAGCATGCTGATCTACGATCAGCGCTACCGCTCCCTAACGATCCAGATCGTGTTCATGATGCTGCTGATGGGCTTCGCGGCCTGGCTCGTGGACAATGTCATCACCAACCTGCGCGCGCAGGGGCAGGATTTCAGCTACCGCTTCCTCTGGCAGCGCGCGGGCTATGACATCAACCAGACCCTCGTCGCCTATGACAGCAACATGACCCATGCCCGTGCGATGTTCGTGGGGCTGCTCAACACGCTGCTCGTGGCGGTGCTCGGCTGCGTGCTCGCCACGGTGGCGGGGGTCATCGTGGGCGTGCTGCGGCTGTCGACGAACTGGCTCGTCAGCCAGATCATGGCCGTCTATGTCGAGATCTTCCGCAACATCCCGACGCTGTTGTGGATCATCATCTTCTACACGCTCGTCACCATCGACGCACCGGCCCCGCGCGATTTCGCCGGCGACGTCCCGCTCGCCGCGGCGTGGTTCGGCGGCGCCGTGGTGATCACCAATCGCGGCGTCTATATCCCCGAGCCGCTGTTTGCCAACAGCCTCGGCTCGGTCAGCCTCGGGCTGTTCGATGTCAGCCTCGATTTCGCCGCGCTCGTCGTCGTCATCATCGCGAGCCTCTACGCCAACAAGAAGCTGCTCGACCGCGCCAGCGCGCGCCAGGCCACGACCGGTATCCGGCCAGTGACATGGTGGAAGAGCATGCTGATCCTCTTCCTGCCGGTCATATTGGCGCTGCTCGCGCTCGGCTTTCACACCGAGAACGCCGAGCTTGCCGGCTTCAACTTCCAGGGCGGCGTGCATCTGCGCAGCTCGCTGGTGGCGCTGTGGTTCGGGCTGGGGATCTACACCTCCGCCTTCGTTGCCGAAATCGTGCGCGCCGGCATCCTCGCCGTCTCGAAGGGGCAGACCGAGGCCGCCGCGTCGCTCGGGATGCGCCCGACGCTGACGATGCGGCTGGTGGTGCTGCCGCAGGCGCTGCGCGTGATCGTGCCGCCGCTGATCTCGCAGTATCTCAACCTGACCAAGAACACCTCGCTCGGCCTCGCGGTCGGCTACATGGATCTGCGCTCGACGCTGGGCGGCATCACCATCAACCAGACGGGGCGCGCGCTCGAGGGGATGCTGCTGATGATGCTGATCTACCTGCTCATCAGCCTGACGATCTCGAGCCTCATGAATGTCTACAATTCCCGCATCAAGCTCAAGGAGCGCTGACGTGACCCGCCACGACAAGGCCTTCGTGCGCGACGCCATCGTCCCCGAAAGGGCGCCCCCGGTCACCGAGTCGGGGGTGTGGAAATGGATGCGCGAGAACCTGTTCTCGAGCTGGTTCAACGCCATCGTCACGGCGCTGTCGATCTATGTGATCTACTCGGTGGTGACCGGTTTCGCGCCCTGGTTCACCAATTCGGTCTGGCAGGCGGGCAGCCTGAGCCAATGCCGCGAGATCCTCGACGGCGCGCGCGGCGCCTGCTTCGCGGTCATCACCGAGCGCTGGAACCAGCTCATGTTCGGCTTTTATCCCCGCGCGCTCTACTGGCGCCCGACCCTGACCGCGGCACTGTTTCTCGTGGCGATCGCGCCGATCCTGTTCACCGGCCTTCCGCGCCGGATGCTCTGGTTCTCGGCGGTCTATCCGTTCCTCGCCTATTTCCTGCTCTGGGGGGGCAGCATCTGGATCCCGGTGACGGCGGCGGCGGGTTTCGTCTTCGCCGCGCTCGCCTTCGTGATCCTGCGCCGGTTGCTGCCGCTTGTCGCGCCGGTGGGCGCGGTGCTCGTCGCGCTCATCTGGTGGCTGACCCTGGCCGCGCCGGTGGCCGAGGATCTCTCCTGGATCGCCCCGGTCGAGCTTCAGTTCGTGCGTTCGGATCGCTTCGGGGGGTTCCTTTTGTCGCTCGTGCTCGGGCTGACGGCGATCTCGATTTCGCTGCCGATGGGCATATTGCTGGCGCTCGGGCGGCAATCGGATCTGCTGATCGTGCGGATGTCGTGCATCGTGTTCATCGAGTTCATCCGCGGCGTGCCGCTGATCACGCTGCTCTTCACGGCCTCGCTGCTGCTCAACTATTTCCTGCCGCCCGGCACCAGCTTCGATCTGATCCTGCGCGTCATCATCATGGTGACCTTCTTCGCCGCGGCCTATATCGCCGAGGTGGTGCGCGGCGGGCTCGCCTCGCTGCCGCGGGGGCAATACGAGGCGGCGGACGCGCTGGGGCTGACCTACTGGCAGGCGCAGCGCAAGATCATCATGCCGCAGGCGCTCAAGGTCTCGATCCCCGGCATCGTCAACACCTTCATCGGGCTGTTCAAGGACACCACGCTGGTGGTTTTCATCGGGCTGCTCGATCCGGTCGGGCTGTCCAATTCCATCCGCTCCGACACCGCGTGGACCGGCATCTACTGGGAGCTGTTCGTGTTCATCGGGGCGTTCTTCTTCGTCTTCTGCTTCGGCATCTCGCGCTATTCGATGTATCTCGAGCGCAAGCTGACCCGGGGCCACAACTGAGGAAACGCCATGACCGACGCCAGCACCGACCCGGCGCCGCAGCGCAGTGAGCTGAAGGTCAGCGACAAGGTCGCCATCGAGATCGAGGGTATGAACAAGTGGTTCGGCGAGTTCCACGCGCTGCGCGATATCGACATGACGATCTATGAGGGCGAGCGCATCGTGGTGTGCGGGCCGTCCGGGTCAGGCAAGTCGACGCTGATCCGCTGCATCAACCGGCTCGAGGAGCACCAGGCTGGCACGATCCGTGTCGACGGTGTCGAGCTCAACGCCGACCTCAAGAACATCGACAAGGTGCGCTCCGAGGTCGGGATGGTGTTTCAGCATTTCAACCTGTTCCCGCATCTGACGATCCTGGAGAACTGCACCCTTGCACCGATCTGGGTGCGCAAGACGCCCGAGCACGAGGCGGTCGCGACCGCGATGCATTTCCTCGAAAAGGTCCGCATCCCCGAGCAGGCGCAGAAATACCCCGGCCAGCTCTCCGGCGGTCAGCAGCAGCGCGTCGCGATCGCGCGCGCGCTGTGCATGCGCCCGCGCATCATGCTCTTCGACGAGCCGACCTCGGCGCTCGATCCGGAGATGATCAAGGAGGTGCTCGACACCATGATCGCACTCGCCGAGGAGGGGATGACGATGATCTGTGTCACCCACGAAATGGGCTTCGCCCGGCGCGTGGCCA
>PUKW01000067.1 GCA_003550665.1 Paracoccaceae bacterium
AGGTCTTTGCCGAAATCCGCAAGCGCAAGGACAATTTCTGACCCTTTTCATGGCAACATGACCCGCGGGCCGCACGCAAGCGTGAGTCAATGCAAAAAAAACCTTGAAGCGCAGCCAATAACACCGAACTCTAACCTGACACGTCCATGGTCGGCTCGGGACCCTCCCGAGCGGCCGCAAGAGAAGGAGCGCCAACCGTGCCTTCGTTTTCGAACACTCTCGAACAGGCCATTCATGGGGCGCTGGCGCTGGCAAATGCCCGCCGGCACGAGCTGGCGACCCTGGAGCATCTGCTCCTGTCGCTGATCGACGAGCCCGACGCCGCTAAGGTGATGCGCGCCTGCGCGGCCGATCTGGAGACGCTGCGCAAGACGCTCGTCGAGTTCATCGACGACGATCTCTCGACGCTCGTCACCGACATCGAGGGATCGGAAGCCGTGCCGACCGCCGCCTTCCAGCGCGTGATCCAGCGCGCCGCGATCCACGTGCAGAGCTCCGGCCGCTCGGAGGTGACCGGGGCGAACGTGCTCGTGGCGATCTTCGCCGAGCGCGAATCGAACGCCGCCTACTTCCTGCAGGAACAGGACATGACCCGCTACGATGCGGTCAACTTCATCGCGCACGGTGTCGCCAAGGACCCGAATTTCGGCGAGAGCCGTCCCGTTTCGGGCGCCGAGGAATCCGAGGCCGAGACCGAGGCGACGAGCAGCGACGGCGAGGCCAAGGAATCGGCGCTGAGCAAGTATTGCGTCGACCTGAACGCCAAGGCGGGCAAGGGCGATGTCGATCCGCTGATCGGCCGCGGCCCCGAGGTCGAGCGCTGCATCCAGGTGCTCTGCCGGCGCAGCAAGAACAACCCGCTGCTGGTCGGCGATCCCGGCGTTGGCAAGACCGCAATCGCCGAGGGGCTGGCCTTCAAGATCGTGCGCGGCGACACGCCGGACGTGCTCTCCGGGGCCACGATCTACGCGCTCGACATGGGCGCGCTGCTCGCCGGGACGCGCTATCGCGGCGATTTCGAGGAGCGGCTCAAGGCCGTCGTGAAGGAACTCGAGGAGCATCCCGACGCGATCATGTTCATCGACGAGATCCATACCGTGATCGGCGCGGGGGCGACCTCGGGCGGTGCGATGGATGCGTCGAACCTGCTCAAGCCGGCGCTGCAGGGCGGCAAGCTGCGCTGCATGGGCTCGACCACCTACAAGGAATACCGCCAGCATTTCGAGAAGGATCGCGCGCTGTCGCGGCGCTTCCAGAAGATCGACGTCTATGAGCCGTCGGTCGACGACGCCGTCAAGATCCTGCAGGGTCTCAAGCCCTATTTCGAGAAGCACCACGACATCCGCTACACGCAGGATGCCGTCAAGAGCGCAGTCGAGCTGTCGGCGCGCTACATCAATGACCGCAAGCTGCCTGACAAGGCGATCGACGTGATCGACGAGGCCGGCGCGGCGCAGCATCTTCTCGCCGACAGCAAGCGGCGCAAGACGATCGGCCCCAAGGAGATCGAGGCCGTCGTCGCCAAGATCGCGCGCATCCCCTCCAAGAACGTCTCCAAGGATGATGCCGAGGTGCTGCGCGATCTCGAGGGCGCGCTCAAGCGGGTGGTGTTCGGCCAGGATTCCGCGATCGAGGCGCTCTCCTCCGCGATCAAGCTGTCGCGCGCGGGGCTGCGCGAGCCCGAAAAGCCGATCGGCAACTACCTGTTCGCCGGCCCGACCGGCGTAGGCAAGACCGAGGTGGCCAACCAGCTGGCCGCGACGCTCGGCGTCGAGCTGCTGCGCTTCGACATGTCGGAATACATGGAGAAACATGCCGTCTCGCGGCTGATCGGGGCGCCTCCGGGCTATGTCGGCTTCGACCAGGGAGGGCTCTTGACCGATGGTGTTGACCAGCACCCGCATTGCGTCCTGCTGCTCGACGAGATCGAGAAGGCGCATCCGGACGTGTTCAACATCCTCCTGCAGGTGATGGACCACGGCAAGCTGACCGACCATAACGGCCGGAAGATCGATTTCCGCAACGTGATCCTGATCATGACCTCGAACGCCGGCGCCACCGAGCAGGCCAAGGCCGCCGTCGGTTTCGGGCGCGAGCGCCGCGAGGGCGAGGATACTGCCGCGATCGAGCGCACCTTCACGCCGGAGTTCCGCAACCGCCTCGACGCGACGATCAGCTTCGCGCCGCTGCCGCGCGAGGTGATCCTGCGGGTCGTCGAGAAGTTCGTGCTGCAGCTCGAGGCGCAGCTGATGGATCGCAACGTGACCATCGAGCTGTCGCAGGACGCGGCGGACTGGCTCGCCGAGAAGGGCTACGACGACAAGATGGGCGCGCGCCCGCTCGGGCGGGTGATCCAGGAGCACATCAAGAAGCCCCTGGCCGAGGAGTTGCTTTTCGGCAGGCTCACCAAGGGCGGGGTCGTGCATGTCGATGTGAAGGACGGCGTCATTCATCTGAACTTCAGCGACCCGGACAGCCGGCGCCTGTCGAACCGCAAGCCGCCGCTCCTGACGGCGGATTGAGGGGACGCACCCCGTGAAAGGAGAGGCCGCGCGTCCCGAACGGGCGCGCGGCCTTTTGCGTTGCCGCGCGGCGGTGTCGGCGCGCCCCGGCGCCTCGGCGCGTGGCGAAAGGCGCACACATCACCGTGACCCGCGACGGCACCGCCGTGCTGGACCTATGACTCGCGCGCCCGGGGTCCTAATGTCCGCCGGTCATCCGCCGCGAAACCGTGCGATGAAGGGAGCCGCCGTCTTGAAACCCGCCCGTCCCGCTGCAATCCTGCTCCTGCTGTCCACGACCGCCGCCGTCGCGGCCCCGACCGAGAGCGAGGTCACGGACCTGCTCGCCACCGACGGGATCGAGGTGACATGGTCGGATGCGGCGACCGACGAGGATACGCTCGTCGTCGCACAGCTGGAGATCACCTCGCAGGGCAGCGTCCTCGAGGCCACCTCCGCGGCGTTCATCCCCGGCCCCGACGGCGACCATCTGCGCGCCGAGCTGTCCGGTGCGACGCTGCGCGCCGACGGAGACGCGCAGACCACCGGCCGCGTCACCGCGCGACGCCTGCACACCGATGACATGCGCGCCCTGGGCGCGCTGCTGCGGCGCGCCGACGGCGCTGCGCGCTGCGGCCGCGACACCCCGGTCACGCGCACCGAGATCACCGCCGAGGGCGCGACCTTCAGCGCCGCGCGCAGCCTGTTGCCCACGGAGGCGGTCGGTCCCGAGCGCATCACCGTGGACACGCTGCAGGCCGGGCTCGAATTCGGCGATGCCGGGGAGCCCTGCGCGGGCTTCGATGTTCTCTCGGCGCAGGAGCTCGAGGCGCTCGCGATCGACCGCAGCACCGCGACGCTCGACTCGTTCGAGGTCACCCGCAGCCGTGGCGCCGACACCGATTTCCGTCTCGCGCTCGACGGGCTCACGGCGGCGCGCGATGACGGGACCGAGCTGATGGCCCTCGGCGCGCTGTCGGGCCGGCTCGCGCTCGACGCGGAGGCGACGACCGAGCTCGCGCAGATCGACGCCGTGGCGATCGGCCCGCATCTGCGTGACATGTTCCTCGCCGGCGACGCGCCGCAGGCGCAGCTGATGCTCGAGATGACCGGCCTCGATCTGCCCATCGGCGCGCTGCTGCCGGCATCGCTGCGCGCGCGCGCCGGAATCGAGCAGCAGGATCGCATCAACGGCGAAGTCCTGCTGGAGCTGGCAAGCGGCGACGACGCGATCACGCTCGAGCACCGGATCGACCTTGCCGGGCTCGCGCGCGCCGACGCCCTGCTCGATCTGCGCACGGGCGGGAGCTCGGGCAACATGGAGCGCATGCTCGAAGGCGAGGCGCAGCTTGAATTCCTCACCGGGCTGCGGCTGGTCGAGGCCGCGCTGTCCTTCGAGGATGACGGTCTCAATGCCATCGTCGAGGCGCTCGCCGGCCAGTCGATCCCGGATATGCTCGCCGCTCAGCGCGACACCGTCGTGGCGAGCATTCCCGGCCCGCTGCGCGGCGGCGTCGGCGCGCCGCTCGACAATATCATCGAGTGGAGCACCGATCTGTTCGAGCGCGGCGGGGGCATGCGCATGACGCCGGAGCGCCCGGTCGGGCTCTTCGACGTCGCCATGACCAGCATGACGAGGCCGGATGATCTCGGCGAGGTCCTCGGCCTCGCGGTCGAGTGAGCGCTCAGTAGAGACCGCCGCCGCCGACGAAGGCGCTGCTCGGGCGTTCCTGCTGGCTGCTCGTACTAGCTCCAGCCGACCCAGTGGCCGTGTCGCCGGGTTCACCATGCGAGGGGAGCTGACTGCCGAGATAATCCCGCTCGGGGTCGTAACCGAACTGGCCCTCCGTCGGCCCCTGCCCCGGCGCGAGCGTCGCGGGCGGCCAGAGGATGTTCGGATTGCGCTCCGGATCGCGAAAGCCCTCGGCGGATATCAGCCCCTCGGCATGCGCCCGCTCAAGCAGATCCGCGGTGATCCGCGCCGCCGTGCGCCCGCCGGTGGAGCCATCGCCCATCGGCCGGTTGTCGTCGCGGCCGATCCAGACCCCGACGGCCAGATGCGGCGTCAGCGCCATGAACCAGGCATCGGCGTGGTTCTGTCTGGTGCCCGTCTTGCCCACCACCGTGACGGGATGGCCCGAGAAGGCCTGCGCGGCGGTTCCGCGGGTGACCACCCCGCGCATCATCGAGGTCATGACATCGGGGGTGGAGCGCGCGGAGATCGGGCTGCTGGTCTGATCGCGGTCCTGCGCGAAGCTCCACAGATCGACCTGCGCGCCGTCGGCGGGGTTGCGCACGACGCCGAGGCCGTAGGGACGGCGCGGAATGCCCTCGTTGATGAGCGTGCCATAGCCCGCGGTGAGGCGCTCGAGCGTTGTCTCCGAGGTTCCGAGCGAGGAGGCGAGAAAGCGGCCCATCTGGCCGTCCTCGTAAACGCCCGCGCGCTCGGCGAAATCGGCGAGCCGGCCGACCCCCATCGCGCTGACGATGCTGGCCGCGGCGAGGTTGGAGCTGCGCTCGAACCCGACGAAGAGCGGGATCGGGCCGCTCTGCGAGCGGTCGTAATTGCGCGGCCGCCACGGCAATCCGTTGGCGTCGAAATAGGTGCGCTCGTGATTGTCGACCATGTCGTCGAAGCGGTAGCCGGCATCGAGCGCCGCGGCGTAGAGAAAGCCCTTGATCGCGGAGCCGGGCTGGCGCTGCGCCTGGCGGGTGCGATCGAAGGAGGTCAGCCGGCCGTCATAGCCCCCGATACTGGCGAGCACGCGGCCATCGCGCGGATCCATGATATAGGCGGCACCCTGGAACTCGGGCACCGCGGCGGCGCGCACAGCGCCGTCCCCGGCCTCGCGCACCAGCAGGATGTCACCCGCCGAGGGGCGGAAACGCTCATCTACGATGGTGACATCCGTCACCGACAGCGCGCCATCCGCGTCGAGATGGGCCCCGATCCAGCCCCCCTCGCCCCGGCGCAGAAGCGCGGCGCGCCCCACCGGCGCGACGGAGCGCGCATTGCCGCGGATCGCGCTGGCGAGGGTGGCGCGGTCGGCCGCGCCGAGTTCGCCCTCCGCACCGGCAAACGCGTCGAGCGTGCCCTGCGGCAGCGTGCCGAGCGGCGCGAGCGGGGCGAAGTCGTCGAGCCCGTCGCGCAGGGCATCGCCGGCGAGGGCCTGCCAGTCCGGGTCGATCGTGGTCTCGACCACGAGCTGGTCGGAGATGCGTCCGATATTTTCGGCGATGCCGTCGCGCGACATCTGCGCGCGCGCGAGCGACCGAACCCAGGGATCACCCTCCTGCGCCTGCGTGCGCGGGACCACTTCGAGGGTTTCCGATTTCGCGGCCTCGGCTTCATCGGCGGTGATGCTGCCGGTCTCGAGCATCGCATCGATCACGAGATCGCGCCGCGCGACGGCGCGATCGGGGTTGCGGATCGGATCATAGGCGTGCGGTCCCTTCAGGATCGCGGCGATAAACGCCGTCTCGCCCAGGGTCAGCTCATCCCAGTCCTTGTTGAACCAGACCTGCGGGGCGCGCATCACGCCGGTCTGGCCGCGCCCGAACCACGCCGATTCGAGGTAGGTCTCGAGGATGCGCTCGCGCGACATGGCCGTGTGCGCGCGCACTGCGAGAATCGCCTCCATGATCTTGCGTTCCATGGTGATCGCGTTGCCGAGCGCGGTGTTCTTGATCATCTGCTGCGTGACGGTGGAGCCGCCGCGGATATCGCCCGTGAGCGTCTCCTGCGCTGCACGGCCCAGCGCGAAGGGGTCGAGCCCGGCATGCTCGGAAAAGCGGCGATCCTCGATCGAGAGCACCGCGTCGAGAAACTGCGCGGGCAGTTTGCCGAGCTCGACGGGAACCGGCTGCGAGGATTGCAGCAATCCCGCCGGCGTGCCGTCCGACAGCGTGACCTGCGCGTGATAGCCGGAGGGGCGCTCGGACACCGTCGCCTCGAAATCGCCCTCGGGCAGCGCGATTCCCCCGAACGGACCCGTGCCCACGGCGCTCACCATACCAACGAGCAAAGAACTCAAACTGAAAATACCGGCGTCAGACATGCAGATCCCCTGTCATTGCCAGTCAATATCACAATCCGGCGTGACATGCGCCACCCCGCAGCAGTCACAAATTAACCTGTTGCGCCAATTTTTCGCGAGGCGAGCACGGGGCGGTCAGGCCGCTCCGTCCGGGTGCGGTGAATCGAGGAAGGCCGTCGAGGGGCCCTTGGGCCGGGCCTCGGGGCGCTCGCCGGTCTCAAGATAGATGAGCTGCTCGCAGATCTCGGTGACGTGGTCGCCCATGCGCTCCAGATTCTTGGCGATGAAGAGATAATGCATGCAGGCGGTGATGCTGCGCGGGTCCTCCATCATGTGGGTGAGGAACTGGCGAAACAGCGCGCCGGTCATCTCGTCGATCTCGACATCGCGCAGCAGGACCTCGTAGGCCGCCTCCGCGTCCGCGTGCTCGAACGCCGCCTTGGCATCGCGCAACAGGTCCTTGACCAGCACGGAGAGCCGGCGGATCGCGCCCGCCGCGCCCGCGACGTCGGGCCCCTGCCCGAGCATCGGCACGCGCTTGGCGAGGTTCTTGGCGTAGTCCCCGACACGCTCGAGATCGCCGGACATCTTCATCACGGTGATGACGGTGCGCAGATCGCCGGCCGCGGGTTGGCGCAGCGCGATGATGCGCACGACCTCGGCATTGATGGCGTCCTCGAGCGCGTCGATGGCGGCGTCGCCCTCCACGACGCGCGCCGCGAGCGCCTCGTCGCGGCTTTCGAGCGCGCCGGCGGCGTCGCCGATGGCGGTCTCGACATGGCCGGCCATGGTCAGGAGCTGCGTGCGCAGCCCGTCGATGTCGCGATCGAAGGCGCGGGAGGTGTGCGGTGGTTGCATCAGTTGCCTCAGGCGATTGGCTGCGGGGGCGTGATCGGGACGGTTCAGCCGAACCGGCCGGTGACGTAGTCGTGGGTCTGCGCGCGCATCGGGTTGGTGAAGATGCGGTCGGTCTCCCCGTATTCGATCAGGCGACCGAGATACATGAAGCCGGTATTGTCCGACACGCGCGCGGCCTGCTGCATGTTGTGGGTGACGATGACGATGCTGTACTGGCCGCGCAGCTCGGCGATGAGGTCCTCGATCCTGGCCGTGGCGATCGGGTCGAGCGCCGAGCAGGGCTCGTCCATCAGCAGAACCTCGGGGTCGGCCGCGATGGCGCGGGCGATGCACAGGCGCTGCTGCTGGCCGCCCGACAT
>PUKW01000006.1 GCA_003550665.1 Paracoccaceae bacterium
GCGGTGATCGACCGCATCGGGCCGGGCGCCAATCTCGAGGAGCACTGGCTCGACGCGCCCGTCACCGTCACCCTGCGCTGACCCCTAAAGGAACGCCATGCTCAGCTGCGGCACCAGCGCGAGCAGGATGAGCACCACCACGCTGACGAAGAAGAAGGGCAGCGTCGCCCAGAACACCCGCAGCGCGTTGGTGCCCGTCACACTCGCCGCGACATGCAGCCCGATGCCGACCGGCGGCGACAGCAGCCCCAGGATCAGGTTGATCGACACCACCACGCCGAAATGCACCGGGTGGATACCGTAGACATCGGTCGCGATGGGCAGCAGGATCGGCACCGTCATGATCAGTCCCGGGATGCCGTCGATCACCGTGCCCACGATCAGAAGCGCCACCAGCACAAGCAGCATGAAGGCCATCGGCGTCGTTGCGATCTCCTGGATCCAGCGCGCCGCCGCCTGCGGCACCTGCGCGAAGGTCAGCACCCAGGAAAACACCCCCGCCGCCGCCACCAGAAACAGCACCAGCGCCGAATTGAGCCCCGAGCGCATCAGGATCGCCGGAAAATCGCGCAGCCGCAGCGTGCGCGTGTAGAACAGCCCGATCAGGACCGACACCAGCGCGCCGAGCACGGCGGCCTCGGTGGGCGAGCCGAACCCGGCCAGGATCGTGCCCACGATCACCACAGGGATGAGCAGCATCGGCAGCGCCGCGCGCAATGCCCCGAGCCGCGCCGCCCAGCCGAGCCGCTCGCCGCGCGGAAAGCCCTGCCACGCCCCCAGTATCGCCACCGTCAGCAGAAACAGCCCCGTCAGCATCAGCCCCGGAATGATCCCGGCGACCAGCATGTCGCTCACCGCGACCTGGGCAAGCACCGCGTAGACCACGAAGACGATCGAGGGCGGGATGATCGGGCCGAGCAGCCCGCCATAGGCGGTGATCCCGGCGGCATAGCCGCGGTCATAGCCCGCGCGCTCCATCTCGGGGACCATGACCTGGCTCATCATCGCGATCTGCGCCGTCGCCGAGCCGAGGATCGAGGCAACGAACATGTTGGCCAGCAGGTTCACATGCGCAAGCCCGCCGCGCACCGCGCCCACGAAGGCCGCCGCGAGCCGCACCAGCCGCGTGGTGATGCCCGCGGAGTTCATCACCTCGCCGATCAGGATGAAGAGCGGGATCGCCACGAGGCCGGAATTGTCGAGGCTGGAAAACAGCCGGCGCGGGAAGCTCTCCAGCAGGATGAGGTTGCCGGTCTCGAAGATGAAGAGCATCGCCGCGAGCAAGAGCACGAGGCCGATCGGCGCCCCGACAAGCAGAAGGAGGAGAAACACCGGCGCCGTCACTGGCGCAACTCCACGTCCCCATCCGCCGCACGGTCGGGCAGCAGGCCCGCATCCTCGGCCAGACTCGCGAGCGCATGCACCGTCATTGTGAAGGCGAACCAGGGCACCACGACATAGAATAGCGCCGCCGGAAGCCCCATCACCGGCGTGGTGTCGGAATAGATGAAGTTGCCCGTCGCCATCTGGAATTCGCGCACATCGAACCCTGCCGCGGCGAAGGCCAGCGGGTCGAACCAGCGCCAGCATAGCCACAGCAGCGCGCCCGCGAAGACGAGCCCCGCGAACGATGCGGCCATGCGCAGGGCCCGCGCGACCTCCGAGGGCACGAAATCCTGCAGGATCTGCACCGACGGGTCGCGGCGCATCCGAAACAAAAGCGCTGCCCCCAGAAACGCCGCGAGGATCATCGAGCGCGTCGCCAGTTCATCAGCCCAGGCCAGCGTGTAGCCCACCGCCCGCGCCCCGGCATTGAACAGCACCAGAACCGCGAGCACCGCGACCAGCAGCGTCATCAGCCACCGGTCGATCGTCATCAACACCTCCGACACCCTGCGCAGCAGGCGGGCGATGGGCATGGCGGCCCCTCTTGCAGGTCTCAGTCGCGCAGATCGGCGACGTATTCGCGCAGGTAGCCGACATAGGGCGTCACCTCCGCCCATTCGGCGTCCCAGCGCTCGACGATATCGCCGAAGAACTCGGGGTCGACATCCTCCGTGATGGTCAGCCCCTCGGCCTCGTGCAGGGTGGCGAGCTTGTCGTCCTCCTCCGCGACGAAGCGGTCGATGGTGCTGTCGCAATGCATCTGCGTCGCCTCCTCGATCATGGCGCGGTCGTCCTCCGAGAGCTCGTTCCAGACCCGCGCCGAGACGAGCGCGACCATGCCGAACATGTGGTGGTTGGTCACCATCATGTGGGGCGCGTGCTCGTAGTAGCGAAAGTTGATGATCGACTCGAAATCCATGTCGATGGCGTCGATCTGCCGGTTGGCGAGCGCGTCATAGACCTGGGTGAGCGGCATCGGCGCGGGTGCTGCGCCGAGCATCTCGAAGAAGGAGCGGATCGCGGGCGCGGGCGTGATTCGAAAGCGCATGCCATCGAGATCCTCGACCGCGTCGATCTCGTTGCGAGTCATGAGCTGGCGCATGCCCGTCATCGCGTAGCAGATGCCCACCGTGCCGGTGGCGCCGGGCAGCTCCTCGAGCATCTCGCGCGCCACGTCGCTGCGCAGCACCGCGGCGGCCTCGTCGATATCGTCCACGAGGAAGGGCGCGTGCAGCGCGGCGATGTCGGGGACCCGCTCGGTCATCTCGGCGGTGGTCAGCCAGGCCATGTCGAGCGCGCCGGTCTGCAACTGCTGGACCATGTCGCCCTCGCTGCCGAGCTGTCCGGAGGGAAAGGGCGCGACGCTGAGGCGGCCATCGGACATCTCCTGCAGCGTCTCGTCGAGCGCCTCGACCTCCTGGTTCCAGACATGCGCGGGCGGCGTGATCAGCCCGAGGCGGAATTCACGCTCCTGCGCGGCGGCGCCGGATGCGGCGAGGCTCGCCGCGACGCAGCCCGCAAGGCCCACAATCCTCGTCATCGTCATCGTCGCTGTCTCCCTGCCTGCAGTGCGCCCTGGCCCGGAGAGCTTTCACCACGACCGATGCAAGTGCAACCGGCCGTCGCAACAAAGATGGAGCTCGGACGCCGCGGCGCCATCCTGCGCAGCGCCGCGGGTGGCACGCGACGCGCCCTTTGCGCAATGCCTCGGCCGCATCGGGGCGACGCTCCAATGATCAGCGCGGTTGCGCGGCGCCGGCGGGCTTGCGCCGACCTGTGACATTGTGAAACAGTTGTGTTTCATTTACGCGACTTGTCCCGATCCTGACCATCGCAATGATGGCGTCGGGCGGGCTAAGGGGAGGAAAGATCATGACATCCAGACGTGCGGCTTATCTCGGCAGTGCGGCGCTCGCGGCGGCCGGCATGGCGTTCGCGGCGCCGGCAAAGGCCGAGGTTTCCTTCGAGGGCGAGACGATCGAATGGATCATCCCCTTCGGCACAGGTGGCGGCTCCGATACCTGGGCGCGCTTCAACGCGCCGTTCATGTCCGAGCATCTGCCCGGCAACCCCGATGTCGTCGTCGTCAACGAATCCGGCGGCGGCTCGACGCGCGGCACCAACCTGTTCACGCAGCGCGCCCAGCCCGACGGGTTGACGATTCTCGGCACCTCGGGATCGACGCAGTTTCCCTATCTGCTCAACGATCCGCGGGTGCAGTATGAATACCAGGACTGGGAGGTGGTGATGGTCGCGCCCACGGGCGGCGTCGTCTACACCACGCCCGATACCGGCGTCGAATCGGTGGAGGACATCGAGGCACTGCAGGAAATCCAGCTGACCTATGCCAGCCAGGGCGCGACCTCGCTCGATCTGGTGCCGATGCTGGGCTTCGATCTGCTGGGCCTCGACGTCAATTACGTCTTCGGCTTCAGCGGGCGCGGCGACGGGCGCGTGGCCTTCGAGCGCGGCGAGACCAATATCGACTACCAGACCTCCTCGGCCTATCTCGCCAATGTCGAACCGATGGTGGAAGCTGGCGAGGCGGTGCCGCTCTTCACCTGGGGCGTGCTCGACGAGGACGGCGAGATGCAGCGCGATCCGACCTTCCCGGATCTGCCCACGCTCGAGGAAGTCTACGAGATGATGCATGGCGAGCCGCCCGAGGGCGACGCCTATGACGCCTACCGCGCCTTCAACATCGCCGGGTTCGCCGCGCAGAAGATGGTCTTCCTGCCCGAAGGCACCGACGAGGAGATCGTCGAGGCATACCGGCAGGCCTTCCGCGACATCTTCGAGGACCCGGACTACCAGGACTCCGTGGAGGATGTGCTCGGCGCCTATGAGCAGGTCACGGACGATGCCGCGATGGCGCTCTTCGACGCCGGCACCACGATCAGCGACGATGTGCGCGAGCGCGTGGTGCGCATGCTCGAGGACGATTACGACGTCGATCTCGGCGAGTAATCCTTCCGCATGACGCGGCCCGCCCCGGCAAGCGCCGGGGCGGGCCGCTGCGGGGCCGTCACGCCCGCCGCCCGGCCGGCGGTAGCCGTGACGGCCCGCTTTCCGTTCAGGCGCAGGAGACGCAGCCTTGGTCGAGATCTTCCTGAGCGCGCTCACGGACATCCTCTCGCTGCAGCATATCGGCTTCATGCTCGGCGGGGTGGTGCTGGGGCTGATGGTGGGCATCTTCCCCGGCCTCGGCGGGATCGCCGGGTTGTCGATGCTGATGCCGTTTCTCTACGGGCTCGATACGGTCTCGGCGCTCGCGCTGCTGATCGGGCTGGTGGCGGTGATCCCGACCTCGGACACCTTCGCCTCGGTATTGATGGGGATACCGGGCTCCTCGGCGAGCCAGGCCACGGTGCTCGACGGTTTCCCCCTCTCCAAGCAGGGGCAGGCGGCGCGCGCGCTGTCGGCGGCGTTCTTCTCCTCGCTGGTGGGCGGGGTGATCGGGGCGATCATCCTGACCGGCTTCGTGCTCATCGCGCGGCCGCTGATCCTGGCGTTCAGCTCGGCGGAGCTGTTCATGCTGTCGATATTCGGGCTGTCGATGGTCGGGGTGCTTGCCGGGCGCAGCCTGGTGAAGGGGCTGTCGGCCTGCGGGCTGGGGCTCGTGATCGGATCGATCGGCGGGGCGCCGGCCACGGGCGAGTTCCGCATGGTCTACGGGGTGGACTACCTCTATGACGGCGTGCCGCTGGTGATCGTGGGGCTGGGACTGTTCGCGGTGCCCGAGATCGTCGATCTCTTGCGCCGCGACCGCGCCATCGCCACGGATGGACGCCTCGGCTCCGGCTGGATCGAGGGGATCCGCGACTGGGGACGCAACTGGTGGTTGTCGTTGCGCTGCTCGGGGATCGGCGCGGTGATCGGATCGATCCCGGGGCTCGGCGGTACGGTGGTGGACTGGATCGCCTATGGCCATGCCGTGCAATCCACCAAGAAGGATCCGAAATTCGGCCAGGGCGACATCCGCGGTGTTATCGCCCCCGAAAGTGCGAACAACGCCAAGGAAGGTGGCGGGCTCCTGCCAACGCTGATGTTCGGCATCCCCGGCTCGGGGTCAATGGCGATATTTCTCGCGGGCATGGTACTCCTGGGCATCCAGCCCGGCCCCGGCATGGTCAGCAACGATCTCGACCTGACCTACACGATCATCTGGTCGCTGGCGCTCGCGAATGTGCTGGGGGCGGGGCTGTGCATCGCGCTGGCGCTGCCGATCTCGCGGCTCACGCTGATCCCGTTCCCGCTGCTGGCGCCCTTCATCATCATGGTGATCTGCTTTGCCGCCTTCCAGGCGACACGGATCTTCGAGGATCTCTTCGCGCTCCTGATCTTCGGGCTGATCGGGATCTACATGCGCCGCTTCGGCTGGCCGCGCCCGGCGCTCTTGATCGGTTTCGTGCTCGCCACCCAGGCCGAGACCTATCTCTACCAGGCGGTGCAGTTCTATGGCTGGGACTTCATGTGGCGCACCGGGGTGCTGATCATCGCGGGGATCACGGTGGGCTCGGTGATCCTCGGGATGCGCGCGCGCATCGATGACAGCGGCCCCGTGACCCGCGAGGAGGAGGTCACGGACGGGCCGCGCCCGCCCGTGGCCGAGGCGATCCGGCGACGCTATCCGCAGATGCTGTTCACGCTGGCGGCGCTGGCGCTGTTCGGGGCGGCGATCCATGACGCGCTCGGAAAATCCTTCCTCGGGCAGGTCTTCCCGCTGCTGGCGGGGTCGGTGGCGGTGCTGTTCGGGGGCGGGCTTCTGCTGCTGCAGCTTTTCGGGCGCGACAACGCGACCGGGCTCTACGATACCGAGGCGGTGCGCGACGAAGATGCGCGCCCGCTGTGGAGCGGCGCGATATGGCTCGTGCTGCTGGTGGGGCTGACCTGGCTCGTGGGCTTCATCCTCGCGCTCCTTGCCTTCTTCCTGACCTATCTGCCGGTGCGCGCGAAGGCGGGGCCGGTGCGCATCGTGGTGCTCACCGGGTTCGGCCTCGCCGTGGTGCTGGTGATGGCGAACGCGCTCAATCTCAACTTCCCCGGCGGGCTGTTGCAGGACGCCTACCGGTTGCCCTGGCCGCTGAGGTGACCCTGACGATGCAAAGACCGATTCCGTTTCATTTCCTGCGCGGGGGCACCTCGCGCGGGCCGTATTTCGACCGCGCCGACCTGCCGGAGGATCGCGAAACGCTCTCGCGGGTGCTGATCGCGGCGATGGGGGCGGGGCATCCGCTCAATATCGACGGGCTCGGCGGCGGCGCGGCGGTCACCACCAAGGTCGCCATGCTTTCGCCGAGCGCCGAGGACTGGGCGGATGTGGATTACTTCTTCGCCCAGGTCGCCGTGCACAAGGCCGAGGTCGATTACCGGCCGACCTGCGGCAACATCCTCTCCGGCGTCGGGCCCGCGGCGATCGAGAAGGGCATCGTGCCCGCCGCCGACGGCGAGACGCGGGTGCGCATCCGCGCCGTCAATACCGGCGCACGCATCGAGGCAATCGTGCAGACCCCCGGCGGACAGGTGCAATACGACGGCGACACGGCCATTGACGGGGTGCCGGGCACGGCCGCGCCGGTGCTGCTCAACTTCATGGACACGGTGGGGTCGGTCTGCGGGGCGATGCTGCCCACGGGCGCCGTGCGCGACGAGATCGACGGCATCGCGGTGACCTGCCTGGACGTGGCGATGCCGATGATGATCGCGCGCGCGGCGGATTTCGGCATCACCGGCTATGAAAGCCGCGACGACCTCGACGCCGACACGGCCCTGTTCGCGCGCATGGAAGCCGTGCGCCTCGAAGCCGGTCGGCGCATGGGGCTCGGCGACGTGACGCAGTCGGTCACCCCCAAGATCGGGCTCGTGGCCGCGCCGCGCGCCGGTGGTGCGGTGAGCGCGCGCTACTTCATGCCCTGGGCCTGTCATCCGACGATGGCGGTGACCGGGGCGCAATGCCTCGCGGCGAGCCTGCTCGTCGCGGGCAGCACATCCGAGGAACTCGGCGCGGTTCCCGAGGGCAGCCCGGCGCGGATCCGCATCGAGCACCCGACCGGCGAGATCGAGGTCAGCGTGGATTACGCCCGCAACGGCGATGCGCTGGCGATCAACGCCGCCGGGCTGACGCGCACGGCGCGGCTTCTGGCACGCGGCGAGGTGATGGTGCCCGAAGCCGCCTTCACCGGATAAAGCAGGTCGCGCGAGCGCGAACCGCTCCCGCGCCATTTCAGCGCGCGACGTCAGAAGGTCAGAAGGCGGCGCGTGAACGGATGCACGCGCCGCCTTCTGACCTCTTGAAATCGCATGTCCGAGGGGCGTAAGACCGGTCCCCACTTTTGCGCGACATGCTCTAGAGC
>PUKW01000342.1 GCA_003550665.1 Paracoccaceae bacterium
ACGCGAAACTCCACCAGAAGCTGCTCGCGGTCGTCGATCCGGGTGATTTCGGTGGTATCGCTGACGCGCTCGCCGATCTCGGCCTTCATGAGCCCGACCGAGCCCGCGATCGGGGCCACGATCTCGCGGCGCGACAGCTCGTACTCGGCCTGGCGCAGCTCGAGTTCGGCCTGGCGCAGTTCCAGCTCGGCCTGCCGGATCTCGACGCTGGTGGTGGAGCCCGATTCGCTGAGCCGCTCGAAACGCGCCGCCGTCTCGCGGGCGTCGGCGAGCGCGACCTCGGCGCGATCACGGGCGATGCGCTCGGAGGCATCGTCGAGCCGGGCGACGATATCGCCGGCCTCGACGGTGTCGCCCGAGCGCACGCTCAGCTCGGCGAGGCGGCCCGGCTCGTCCGGGGTGATCGCCACCGAGCGCAGCGCACGGCCCGAGCCGATCGCTGTGGCGCGGTTATTCACGAGCCCCGACTCGACCGTCGCGGCGATCACCGTGGCGGGCCCCATGCCGCCGCCGGGCGGGCCGCCGCCATTGCCGTTCTCGTCCTCATCCTCGGTCGCAAGGCTGACGCCGATGCGTTCGAGCGGCCCGGCGAGTCCGGCGCGCTCGAGGATCGGGCCGGCGGACGGGACGAATAACGCCCAGCAGATCACCGACGCGAGCACGATCGCGACCGCAAGGCCGAGCTGCTTCCCGATCGTCACGTCCGCGCCCCTGTCCGTTTTTCGCTTGATGCGGCGGACCATATGGGGCGCGCCGCCGCGCGAGCAAACGAAATCGGGCAAAATCACGATGAGTTTGACGCTCCCGGTCCGAAATTCGGGCGTCGTGGCGGTGACAGGGGCGGATGGAGTGCTAGGATGGGATGCGCAGATGACCGGGAGAGAGGGCCGCATGAGCAAGGCCGCGAAACCGAACCCCATGTGCCGTGCGGCGCGCGCCGTGCGCCTCGCCGTGCTCGGGGCGCTGGCGGTGCTGGGCGCGGCGGGGCTGTCGGCGCAGGACTCCGAGCCGCGCGCGGTCGTCGTCGAAACCAAGGGCGCGGTGACGCCCGCGATGGCGGATTACCTCACCCGCAGCATCGACGCGGCGGCCGAGAGCGGTGCGAGCATCGTCATCCTCGAAATGGACACACCCGGCGGGCTCGACAGCTCGATGCGTGACATCATCAGCGCGATCCTGAATTCCCCTGTCCCGGTGGCCACCTATGTCAGCCCCGCGGGCGCGCGGGCGGCGAGCGCGGGCACCTACATCGCCTATGCCAGCCACGTCTCCGCGATGGCGCCGGCGACGCATCTCGGCGCCGCCACCCCGGTCGCCATCGGTGGTGGTGGCGGCGGCGGCGAGGAGGACGAGAATGGCGGCATGCCCTTCGGCCTTCAGGCCGAGGAAACCCCCGAAGAGGAGGAGGCCGCCGACGCGGCGAACGGCGCGCAGGACGAGAACGGCGCGAATGGCGATGATGCCGCGCGCGACGAGGACAACCCGGACGCCGCTGCCGAGGACGCCGCGGAAGAGGCCGCCGAGGAGGCCGCGCCGCCCCCCGACGATCAGCTCACCGCGCAGGAGCGCAAGGCGATCAACGACGCGGTGTCCTACATTCGCGGCCTCGCCGAGCTGCGCGACCGCAATGCCGACTGGGCCGAGCGCGCGGTGCGCGAGGCGGCGACGCTGACGTCGTCGAACGCCGAGGCCGAGGGGGTGATCGATTTCGTGGCCTCCGACGTGCCCGACCTGCTTGAGAAGGCCGACGGCATGGTCGTCGAGGTGAATGGCGCGGAGGTCACGCTGGAGACGGCGGATCTGGCCATCGAGAATGTCGAGCCCGACTGGCGCACCGCCTTCCTGTCGGTCCTGACCAACCCGAATGTGGCGCTCATCCTGATGCTTGTCGGGGTTTACGGGCTGATCTTCGAGTTTCTCAACCCCGGCGCGCTGGTGCCCGGCACGATCGGCGGGATCAGCCTGCTGCTGGGGATGTATTCACTGGCAATGCTGCCGCTCAACTGGGCCGGGGCGGGGCTGCTGCTGCTCGGGCTTGCGCTCATCGTCGCGGAGGCCTTCGCACCCTCCTTCGGAATCCTCGGGATCGGGGGAACCGCGGCCCTGGTTCTGGGGATGATGATCATGTTCGATGGCGACGCGCCGGGCATGGAAGTGTCGATCCCGCTTGTCGGTGGTGTCGCGGTGACGGGTCTGATCCTGACGCTGATCATCGCGCGGCTCGCCATGCGCTCCTTCAAGATGCCGGTCGTCATCGGGCCTGACCAGACGCGCGACACCAAGGCGCAGGTCATGGACTGGCAGGGCCGCCAGGGCCATGTCTGGCTTCAGGGCGAACGCTGGCGCGCGCGCTCGGACGAGCCGCTCGACCTGGCCGAGGGCGACATGGTGCGCATCGAGCGTATCGACACGCTGACCGTAACCGTCGCCCCCGCCGACTGACACCCGGCCGCGCCGGGCCCCATTGGAGGATTTCATGATGGACGACATCATCACCGACCTCGCTTTCTATCTCGTGATAATCTTTCTCGTCGGGGCGTTTCTCGCCTCTGCGATCAAGATCCTGCGCGAATACGAGCGCGCAGTCGTGTTCACGCTCGGACGCTATACCGGCACCAAGGGGCCGGGGCTGATCCTGCTGATCCCGTTCATTCAGCAGATGGTGCGCGTCGATCTGCGCACGATCGTGCTCGATGTGCCCAAGCAGGACGTGATCTCGAAGGACAACGTTTCGGTCAATGTCTCGGCGGTGATCTATTTTCGCGTGATGGACGCGGAGAAATCGACGATCCAGGTCGAGAACTTCATGTCCGCGACCTCGGAGCTCGCCCAGACGACGCTGCGCGCGGTGCTCGGCAAGCACGAGCTCGACGAGATCCTCGCCGAGCGCGACAAGCTCAACAACGACATCCAGGAGATCCTCGACAGCCAGACCGAGGCCTGGGGCATCAAGGTCGCCAATGTCGAGATCAAGCATGTCGACATCGCCGAGTCCATGATCCGCGCCATCGCCCGTCAGGCCGAGGCCGAGCGCGAGCGGCGCGCAAAGGTCATCAACGCCGACGGTGAACAGCAGGCCGCGCAAAAGCTGCTCGAAGCGGCGCAGATCATGTCCAAGGATCCGGGCGCGATGCAGCTGCGCTACCTGAGTTCGCTCAACTTCATCGCCGCGGACAAGAACTCGACCATCGTCTTCCCGTTCCCGACGGAAATGGCGAGCTTGTTCAAGGGCATGGGTGAAGGGAGCACCAGGCCGTAGCGCAGCTCGCGCGCAGGTGGGAACGAGGTAGCTCCGCTTGGCTGCACCGAACCACAACTCGCTCTAATCGACGAACACGCGGTGGGCGAGCAGGATGCGCGCGCCCGCCGTGAGGAAACACAGCGCAGCGAAGCCCCAGGCGAGCGGCGCGAACCATGCCGGAAACAAACACAGCAGCACGAAAAAGACGATCGTTTCCGTCCCCTCCAGCAACCCGTCCGTGAAGTAGAGCGACTTGACCCCATGCGCGTCGCTGCGCATCGCCTTGCGCTCCGCGAGGATGGCGAAGCCAAGAAAGGTCGCGCCGTTGAAATAGAAGCTGACTAGCAAGGCCGCTCCCGCGAGCGCGTTCGCCGCCGGATCGAGCGCCACGAAGGCCAGCGGCACCGCCCCGTAGAAGAGAAAATCGGCGGAGATATCGAGATAGCCGCCGAAATCGCTCGGCCCGCGTGCCCGCGCCACCGCCCCGTCGAGCCCGTCGGCGAGCCGCGACGCGAGAACCAGCGCCAGGGCCTCGAGCATCAGCCCTTGCGTGATGCACAGCGCCGCCGCGAGCCCCAAGGCGAGCCCCGCGAGTGTGACCGCGTTCGCCGATACCCCGACGCGCGCCATTTCCCTGCCCAGCCATGCCAGCGGCGGATCGATCAACGGTCGCATGTGTCGGTCGAGCATCGGGGTCTCCTCGTCGAGAGGCATAGGCCCCGTGGCGCGCTGCGCAAGGGCGCGGCAGGCGCGATCACGCGCTTTTGCCCCGTTGCCGCACGAACGCGGCGTCGCGCTTTGCCTGTACGCTTGACAGGTCTCATGTTTGCTCAAAGGGTGTGACCATTAAACGACATCGGCGCGCCGGTGTCGCAATGACCGAAAACAGGGAGACAAATCATGCAAGCGACAGGCACTCTGCCCCCCGCCCATCGGCGCCGGCTCGCCGCGCTGACGGGCACCGCGGCGCTCGCGCTCGCGATGACGGCCGTATCGGCGAATGCCGAGACGATCCGCTGGGCGCGCGTCGGCGACGCGCTCACCCTCGATCCGCACGCCCAGAACGAGGGCCCGACGCACACGCTCAACCACCACATCTACGAAACCCTCGTCGGCCGCGAGATCGATGGCGGCCTCTCGCCGCGGCTGGCGACGGATTGGGGCATCCTCGAGGATGACGACACGATCTGGGAGTTCACCCTGCGCGAGGACGTGGTGTTCCATGACGGTACGGCGCTGACGGCCGATGATGTGGTCTTCTCGATCCAGCGCGCCCAGGCCGAGACCTCCGACATGCGCGGGCTGCACGGCTCGGTCGAGGATGTGATCGCCGTCGATGACCATACGGTGCATGTGCAGATGGAGGGGCCGTCGCCGCTCTATGTGCAGAACCTGACCAACACCTTCATCATGAGCCGCGAGTGGGCCGAGGAGCACGGCGTCGAGGAGCCGCAGGATTTCGCCGGCGGCGAGGAGAGCCACGCCGTGCGCAACGCCAACGGCACCGGCCCCTACACCGTCGTCGAGCGCGACCCCGAAAGCCGCACCGAGCTCGAATGGTTCGAGGATCACTGGGCCGATCAGCCCGACATCACCCGCATCATCTACACGCCGATCTCGTCGGATTCGACGCGTGTCGCGGCGCTGCTGTCGGGCGAGGTCGATTTCGTGCAGGATCTGCCGATCCAGGACATCGAGCGGCTCGAGGAGGACGGCGATGTCACCGTGGTGCGCGGGCCGGAAAACCGCTCGATCTTCTTCTCCTACGACCAGGGCTCCGAGGAACTGCGCAGCGCGAATGTCGAGGGCAACCCCTTCGCCTCGCCGGAGGTGCGCGAGGCCATGGCGCTCGCGCTCGACCGCGACGCGATCCGCGAGGTCGTGATGCGCGGCGAGTCGCAGCCCTCGGGCACCGTCGCGCCGCCCTTCGTGCATGGCTGGACCGAGGAGATGCACGAATACCCCGAGCCCGACATCGAGCGCGCGCGCGAACTGATGGCCGAGGCGGGCTACCCGGACGGCTTCTCGGTCGATCTGCACACGCCCAATGACCGCTATCTGAACGACGAGTCGATCAGCCAGGCCTTCGTCGGGATGCTCGGCCAGATCGGCATCGAGGCCAATCTCGTCTCGCAGACGCGCTCGCTGCACTTCCCGCTGATCCAGAACCGCGAGACGGATTTCTACCTGCTCGGCTGGGGCGTACCGACCTTCGACAGCCAGTACATCTTCGATTTCCTCGTGCACTCGACCGAGGATGCGCGCGGCGGCTGGAACGCGTCGAACTACAACAATGACGAGGTCGACGCGCTCATCCAGGAGATGGCCACCGAGACCGACGAGGAGGTGCGCGACGCGCTCATGGCCGAGGTCTGGGAGCAGGTCCAGTCCGACCGCGTCTTCCTGCCGGTGCACAACCAGCTGCTCGCCTACGGCATGCGCGAAGGAGTCGACATGGAGGTGCCGCCGAACAACCAGCCGCTGATGTTCGAGGTCTCGCTCGGCGACTGATCCGCCACCGTGCCCGCGCGCCCCGGCGCGCGGGCACCGCCACGCCCGAAAGGCGCCCGCCCGCGATGCTCGCCTTCATCATCCGTCGCCTTCTGCAATCCGTGATCGTGATGCTGGTGGTCGCGCTGGTGTCCTTCGCGTTGTTTCGCTTCGTGGGCGATCCCGTCTCAACGATGCTGGGCCAGGAGGCCACCGTCGCCGACCGCGAGGCGCTGCGCCAGCGGCTGGGGCTCAACGATCCCTTCGTGATGCAGTTCTTCAACTACATCGCGCGCGCGCTGTCGGGCGATTTCGGCATCTCCTACCGGCTGCAACAGCCGGTGATGGAGCTGATCCTGTCGCGCCTGCCCGCGACGCTGGAGCTTGCGCTGGTGTCGGGGTTCTTCGCCTTTCTCTTCGGCGTGGCCTTCGGGGTCTATACGGCGCTCAACCGCCGCGGCTGGCTGTCGAGCGGGATCATGACCGTTTCGCTGATCGGGGTGTCGCTGCCGACCTTCCTGATCGGGGTGCTGCTGATCTGGGTGTTCGCGGTGGAGCTGCAATGGCTGCCGAGCTACGGGCGCGGCGACACGGTCTGGATCGGCGGCTGGCGCAGCGGGCTGGCCACGAGTTCGGGGCGCTACGCGATCGTCCTGCCCGCCATCACGCTGGGGCTTTACCAGATGACGCTGATCATGCGGCTGGTGCGCGCCGAGATGCTCGAGGTGCTGCGCACCGACTACATCAAGTTCGCCCGCGCGCGCGGGCTCTCCGACCGGGTCGTGCATTTCGGCCATGCGCTCAAGAACACGCTGGTGCCGGTGATCACCATAACGGGGCTGCAGCTCGGCTCGATCATCGCCTTCGCCATCGTCACTGAGACGGTGTTCCAGTGGCCCGGGGTGGGTGCGCTCTTCATCCGCTCGGTGCAGTATGTGGATGTGCCGGTGATGGCGGCGTATCTGATGCTGATCGCGCTGGTCTTCGTGGTGATCAACCTGATCGTCGATCTGCTCTACTACGTGGTCGATCCGCGGCTGCGGGTCGATCGCGGCGCGGCGAAGGGGTGAGGCGATGACCGAGCGTTTCGACACCGCCGAGCGCGGCCGCCTCGCCCGGGCCTGGGACAGCGACCTGGCCTATTCCTTCCGCACCTCGCCGGTGGCGCTGATCGCGGGGCTGGTGGCGGTCATCATCATCCTCGCGGCGATCTTCGCGCCCTGGATCGCGCCGCAGAACCCGTTCCGCCCCGCCGAGCTCATCCTGATGGACGGATTCACCCCGCCGATGTCGGAGAGCGCTATGTCGGGCAATTACTACCTGCTCGGCACCGACAACCAGGGCCGCGACGTGTTCTCGGCGATCCTCTACGGCGCGCGGATCTCGATCTTCGTGGGTGTGTCGGCGGTGCTGTTCGCGATGGTGCTCGGGGTGACGCTGGGGCTGATCGCGGGCTATCGCGGCGGCTGGCTCGACAGCGTGCTGATGCGCATCGCCGATGTGCAGCTCACCTTCCCCTCGATCCTGCTCGCGCTGTTGATCTTCGGGGTGGCGCGCGGCTTCATCCCGTCGGAATACCGCGAGGCCGTGGCGATCTATGTGCTCATCCTCGCCATCGGGCTGTCGGACTGGGTGCAGTATGCCCGCGTCGTGCGCGGCGCGACGATGGTGGAGAACTCCAAGGAATACGTGCAGGCCGCGCGGGTCATCGGGGCGCATCCGGTCAAGATCCTCGCGCGCCATATCCTGCCCAACGTGATGGGGCCGGTGCTGGTGATCGGCACGATCGGGCTGGCGCTGGCGATCATCGCGGAGGCGACGCTGTCGTTCCTCGGTGTCGGCGTGCCGCCCACGCAGCCCTCGCTCGGCACGCTGATCCGCATCGGGCAGGGCTATCTCTTTTCGGGCGAGTGGTGGATCCTGTTCTTCCCGGCGATGGCGCTTCTGGCCTTGGCGC